>CACIQS010000001.1 GCA_902588855.1 uncultured Pelagibacteraceae bacterium
AAGTTACTTTGATAAAAATAAGTCATTAGTTACAGATAAAGAATATGATGAAATTAAAAAAGAGGTATTAGATTTAGAGAACAATTTTAGCTATCTTAGTTCAGACTATTCTCCTTCTCAAAGTGTAGGATTTAAGCCTTCAAAAAATTTTAAAAAATCATTACATAAAATACCAATGTTGTCTTTAGGAAATGCTTTTTCAGAAGAAGATTTAATTAATTTTGAAAAAAGAATACGCAACTATTTATCTATGAAAAGTGATTTTAAAATTTTTTATAGTGCAGAGCCTAAAATTGATGGAATATCTGCTTCATTAACTTTTCAAAATGGAAAACTTTACAAAGGTCTTTCTAGAGGAGATGGAAAAGAAGGTGAAGATATAACTGAAAATCTTAAAACAATAAAAGATATACCCCAAAAAATTTCTCATAAAGATTTTCCAGACGAAATTGATATTAGGGGTGAGGTTTTTATACAAAATAGTGATTTTAAGAGTTTAAAAGAAAAGTTTGCCAATCCTAGAAATGCAGCATCTGGTTCTCTTAGACAAAAAAACCCAGAAGTAACAAAAAAAATCCCTTTAAAATTTATCGCCTATACATTTGGATATGAAAATGGATTAAAAGTTAACAATCAATCTGATTTTCTCAAAAAATTAAATGAGTGGGGATTTAAAACAAATCCATTAAATAAGTTTACCGCAGGTATTAAAAATTTAATGAAAAATTATAATGAAATTGAAAAAAAAAGAGCAAACCTAGATTTTGATATTGACGGAATAGTTTACAAAGTGAATGATTTTGCTATGCAAAGAAGATTGGGAAATGTGGCTAATGCTCCAAGGTGGGCCATTGCACACAAATTTTCATCTAACAAAGCAGTATCTAACATTTTAGATATAGAAATTCAGATAGGTAGGACTGGCGCCTTAACACCAGTTGCAAAAATTAAACCAATAAATATTGGTGGAGTTATAGTTTCAAACGCAACATTACATAATGAAGATGAAATAAATCGAAAAGATATTAGAGTAGGTGATATAGCAGTAATTGAGAGAGCTGGCGATGTAATACCACATATACTTTCGGTAGATAAACAAAAAAGATTAAAAAATTCAAAAAAATTTATTTTCCCAAAAAATTGCCCATCGTGCGGATCAGAAACAATTAAAGAATTTAACTCTGTAACAAAAAAAGTTGATGCTGTAAGGAGATGTTCTAGCGAAGGTTATTATTGTGATAAAATATCAATTGAAAAATTAAAACATTTTGTTTCAAAAGAAGCTTTTAACATAGATGGTTTTGGAAAAAAAATAGTTGAAAATTTTTGGAAATTAAAATTCATTAAATATCCACAAGATATTTTTAATTTAGATTTTTCAAAAATTGAAAATTTAGATGGTTGGGGAAAACTTTCTGTTCTAAATTTAAAGTATTCAATCGATCAAAAAAAAACTATTTCTCTAGAGAGACTCATATATTCTTTGGGTATACGACATATAGGTTTAGAAAATGCAAAATTATTATCTAAACATTTTGTATCATTTTCAGATTTTAAAAATTTATCTAAACAAACTAATTATGAAGATTTGCTAAATATTGATGGAATTGGAGAAACACAAGTAAGTTCAATTAAGAATTTTTTTTCGAATGAAACCAACATAAAAGTTTTAAATGAATTGGAAAAAATATTGAAAATTAAAGATGCTATTTTAAATTCTGGTGATGGTTTATTAAATAATAAGACTTTTTTAGTTACTGGGAAATTAAATGGAATTAGTAGAGCTGAGATTAAATCTCTTATTGAGGAAAATTCTGGAAAAACAATTAGCAGTGTATCAAAAAAACTAAATTTCTTAATTGTTGGTGAAAAACCAACTAAAAAAAAAGTAGATTACGCCAAACAGTTAAAAATAAAAGTCATTGACCAAGCTGATTTTTTGAAAATGCTAAATAAAACTAGCTAACCAGCTTCTCTCATTTTGATTTAAATATTTAGATATCTTTGAATAAACTTCTAAATGATATTTAAACAGATAGTTTTTTTCATAAGTTGTTAATAAATCAAAATTAATTAAATCTTTCTCTATAGGCGCCATTGTTAAATTTTGAAATAACAAACTTTTATTTATTTTTTTAACATAAACTAAATTTTCAATCCTAATTCCATATTCATTGGTTTTATAATACCCAGGTTCATTACTTAAAATCATGCCTTCTCTTATTTTTACTGAATTTATTTTTGTAATAGATTGAGGTCCCTCATGAACATTAAGAAAAAAACCAACGCCGTGTCCTGTACCATGTGCATAATCTAGATTGCTTTTTTTTAAAAATTTTCTCGCTCTTTTGTCAATTTTTTTTCCTGTATCATCTTTATTAATATCAGTCGTAGCTACAGCAATATGACCTTTTAATACTTTTGTGAAAATATTTTTAATATTTTGTTTCTGCTTTGAAAAACATATTGTTCTTGTGACATCAGTTGTCCCATATTTATATTGCCCACCAGAGTCACATAACAAAATATCATTTTTATTAATAGTTCTGCAATTTTCTTCTTTTGCACGGTAGTGTACAATAGCACCATTTTTGCCAGAGCCCGCTATTGTATCAAAACTTGGATAGAGAAAGTTTTTATTTAATTTTCTAAAATCTTCTAATTTCTTAGCAGCTTTTACTTCTGTAATTTTTTTTTTATTTATGTTTTTTATCCAATACAAAAATTTTGTTAATGCTACTCCATCTAAGATATGAGCATTGATCATATTCTTAATTTCAGTTTTATTTTTAATCGCTTTCAAAAGATAAATCGGGTCTTCTCTACTCATAATTTTGAATTTTGAATTAATAAGATTCTCAAAAAAAATTGAACAAGATTTGTCATCTACAATAAAATTCTTTCCTTTAAGTTTTAATATCTTTTTTGGTAAATCATCTATATCTAAAAATTCATCTTTTTTAATAAAATTATTTTTTAATAATTGGTTACATGTTCTTTGATTAGATATTAGTAGTATTTTTTTTGATTTACTTACTATCAACCTTGAATTTGGAATTGGGCTATTTGGGCCATCTCCACCTCTTATATTTAAAGTCCAAGCAACATTTTCTGGAGCACTTATAAAGATATAGTCAGATTTATTTTTTTTTAAATAATTAGTTATTTTGTTTAATTTAGAATTTACGCTTTCACCAACAATATTTTTGTCTAAAGAAAAAAATGGAATTGAAGTATTTTTTCTCTGTTTTTTAATTTCATCAATTAGATTATTTTCAATATGTTTAATTTTGTTGTACTTTATAAAATAATTTTTTAACTGTGTATTAGTGAATAATTTTGGATCAATTCCAAGTGTAAGGTTTTTGAATAAGCTACAATTTATTAATTTCTCAAAACCATAAATTTTAAAATTTTTTCCACTCTCAATTTTACTTTGAAGCGTGTATCTTCCATCAGTAAACAAATAATTTTTATTTTTAAGAATTATAGCTAGACCAGCGGACCCACTAAAATTTGAAATAACTTCTAATCGATTTAATTTTGAATATTCTGTAAAAAAATCATCATTTTTTGGAATTACATAGCCATCAATTCCATATTTTTTAAATTTATTTCTTAATAATTTTATATGATTTCTCATTTAATTCTCTTTTGATATCTTATCCAACCGGGACTTCTTGTGCCTTCTTCAATTTCAAAATCCTGATTAAAATCAAAATCATCATCATTGTTAATTTCTTCATCAAAGAAAGAATTTTTTTCTAGATTTTTTTCTGGTAGTTCTTCAATGAAACGCGAAGCCATGCTGTCTATCCAATCTCCTTGATAAAATCTATTCATTGAAAATGAAATTATAGCTTTTTTCTTTGCTCTTGTAATTCCTACATAAGCTAATCGTCTTTCTTCTTCTAGGCCATTTTGGCCTTTTTCTTCAATAGATTTTTGATGTGGAAACAATCCTTCCTCCCATCCAGGTAAAAATACAACGTCAAATTCCAAACCTTTTGCGGCATGCATAGTCATCATATTAATCTTTTCACCATCCCATTCCTGATCTACAGACGTTGCTAAAGAAACGTGTTCTAAAAAACTTTCTAAATTATCAAATTCTTTCATAGCACTTAACAACTCTTTAATATTTTCTAGTCTATTTTCATTGTCTAAATCTTTTTTATTTTTAAGCATTGCTGAGTATCCAGACTCGTCTAAAACAATTTGTAATAATTTTATATGATTTGATTTTTTTACGATTAAATCGTTTCTCCACTTAATTATAGAGTTGACAAATATACTAAGACCAATTTTAGCTTTCGGCTTAATTAAATTTTTCTCAAGCATTTTAATTGATGCTCTTTCTAAATTTAAATTATTTTCCTTAGCAAATTCATGAATATTTTTTAAAGTACTATCACCTATTGATCTTTTAGGGTTATTTACTATTCTTTCAAAAGCCAAGTCATCTTTTTCTTGATGAATTAATCTTAAATAAGCAATACAATCTTTAATTTCAGCTCTTTCATAAAATTTGGTACCACCCAGAATTCTGTAAGGCATACCAATTTTGAGAAATCTTTCCTCAAATTCACGTGTTTGAAAAATGGCTCTAACTAAAATTGCAATATTATTATATGAAAATTTTTTTTTTATTTTTTTTTCAATTTCATCTGAAACCCCAATCGCTTCATCTTTACCATTTTTAAAGCAGTTTAATTGAACTAAATCACCTTCTTCCATTGTAGTAATTAATGTTTTTCCAACTCTATTTTGATTATTAGAAATAAGATTTGAAGCAACTGATAAAATATTCTGTGAAGATCTATAATTTTGTTCTAATCTTATTACTTTTGTATTCTTATAAACTTGGTCAAATTCTAAAAAGTTTTTAATTTCAGCACCTCTCCAGCTATAAATTGATTGATCATCATCACCAACACAACAAATATTTTTATTTTTTTCAGATAGAAGATTAAGCCATTTACTTTGAATAAAATTTGTATCTTGATATTCGTCAACTAAGATGTATTTAAAATTTTTAGAATATATTTCTCTAATATCAGAATTAAATTCTAAAATTTTTACTGTATGTAAAATCAAATCACCAAAGTCACAGGAATTTAAATCAGTTAATTTTTGTTGATATATTTTGTATAATGGAAGAACAGTTTTCTCATATATGTCTTTTTTATTTATAATTACCTCACTAGGATAAAAACCTTTATTCTTCCATCTATCAATTATTGCAAGTATAAATCTTGGAGACAATTGTTTGATATCGATATTTTCTGCTTTGCATATATTTTTTATCAATCTAATCTGGTCGTCAGTATCTATAATAGTGAAATTTGAGTTTAATTGTGCAGCTGAAGCATGTTTTCTTAATAATTTCGCACAAATTGAGTGAAATGTTCCTAACCACGAAAGACCAACAGCAGCAGATCCTAAGATTTTACTAACTCTATTTTGCATTTCTTTAGCAGCTTTATTTGTAAATGTGACTGCAAGAATTTGATTAGGAAAAGCTTTTTTTTCCTTAATTATATTTGCTATTCTTGATGTTAGAACTTTAGTTTTTCCTGAACCAGCACCAGCTACTATTAAAAGAGGACCATCTAGATGCATTACTGCCTCTCTTTGTGCTTCATTCAAATTATTTAAATATTCTCTATTTATCATTTAAAATAATGTTTTATAAGATTACTGCTCAAAATGAATAATCCTAAATTTATTGCTAGTTTTTTTAAAAAATTCAGTAAATTTATTAATAATCTATTAGAGAAAAATTTAAACAAGTTAAATGTTCATAATTTTAAAAATTTATTAATTAATAATAAAATATTTTTATCTATTGTCGCACTAATTATTTTAATTTTATCATATATTTCATTCCCAAATATTCACAATAAAGACGAAGTAGCTTTAGAAATTAAAAAAAATTTAAAAAATAAATTAAACCTAGAGTTTAATTTTAAAGAAGACTTAGATTATAAATTTTTGCCAAGACCTCATTTTGCTACGAGTAACTCTTCAATTAATTTTAAAAAAGATAAAATTACAGAAATAAAAAAACTCAAAGTTTATGTCTCTCTGAAAAATTTGTTTTCTTTAAAAAATATCAAATTAAATCATGTCATTTTGGAAGAAGCAAATTTTAATTTAAACAAAGAAAATTATAATTTTTTGTTTAATTTATTAGATAGTAATTTTAATGATTTCAAATTTGAAATATTAAAAAGTAATGTTTTTTATAGAAGTTTAGAAAATGAAGTTTTATTTATTAACAATATTAATAACGCAAAATATTATTTCGATCCTAAAGAAATTAAAAATATCCTTGATGCAAATAATGAGATTTTTAATTTACCTTATTCAATTAAAATTTTTGATGATAAAATTGAAAAAGCAATACATTCTAAAATAAATATAGAAAGTTTAAGACTCAAAATAGATAATCAAACTTCATATACTGACACAAATTATTTGGGTTTTTCAGAAATAAATTTAATAAACACAAAAAGTTTATTTGATTATCAAATAAAAAATGATTTGTTTGAGTTTAAATTTTTTGAAAAATTACAAAATCCAGAGTTTTCTTATACAGGGAAAATTAATTTTAAACCTTTTTACTCAAATATTACAGGTAAAACAAATAAACTAAATCTTGCGCCTTTATTTTCGTCAAATGCAATTATAAAAGAGCTTTTAAAAACTGAAATTTTAAATAATAAAAATATTGATTTTAATTTAATAGTTGCTGGAAATAATATTAAAGAATTTGATGATTTTAAAAATGTTTTATTTAAATCTAAAATTCAAGAGGGTTTAGTTGATATTGATCAGTCAAAAGTAACTTGGAAAAACAATATTGATTTTGAGTTTTTAGATAGCTTAATATTTGTAAAAGAAGGAAAATTAGTTTTAGATTCAAATGTTGAAATAAGTATTAATAATTCAAATGAACTTTATATGTTTTTGCTTACACCAAAAAATTTTAGAAAAAAAATTAGCAAAGTTAATATTGGCTTTACTTATTTATTTGATGAAAAAAATATCAAAGTTAAAAACATCATGATAGACGAAAAAATACTTGAAAAGTCTAAATATACTTTTGATGATATTTTACTTAAAGAAAATAAATTACAAAATAAAATTTATTTCAAAAATTTATTGAATGAATTAATTAAAAATTATGCAGGATAAATCATTTTTCTAGGATCAACTATCCTATCATAGTCTTTTTCACTAATTAATCCTGTTTGTAATGTTTCATGTTTCAGTGTTGTATTATTCTTTAAAGCTGTTTTGGCTATTTTTGCAGCATTATCATAACCAATATGTGGAGCTAAAGCCGTCACCAACATTAATGAGTTATCAAGGTGTTCTTTAATTCTCTTTTTGTTAGCTTTAATTCCTTTAACACAATAAAGAGCAAAATTCTTTGTACTGTCTGCTAATAAGTCAATAGATTGTAAAATGTTATGAGCAATTAATGGCTTAAATACATTGAGTTCAAAATGTCCATGTGATCCAGCCATGGTAATTCCATTATGATTTCCAAACACGTTTGCACATACCATTGTAACTGCTTCACACTGAGTTGGATTTACTTTTCCAGGCATTATCGATGAGCCAGGTTCATTTTCAGGTAATATTAATTCCCCATATCCTGCTCGAGGTCCAGATCCTAGAAATCTTATATCATTTGAAATTTTCATTAGTGCAACGGCACATGTATTTAATGTACCAGAAAAATTTACTATTGCATCGTGAGCTGCAAGTTCAGCAAATTTATTTGGGGCAGGTTTAAATTTTATTTTAGTAAATTTTGAAATTTCTTTAACAATTTTTTTATCAAAATTTTTTTTTGAGTTTATTCCTGTACCAACAGCTGTACCACCTTGCGCTAGAAATAGTATTTCTTTTAAAGCATATTCAATTCTTTCAATACTTTTTTTTAATTGAGAATGATAACCTGAAAATTCCTGACCAAGAGACAATGGCGTTGCATCTTGAAGGTGTGTTCTTCCAATTTTAACTATTTTTTTAAACTCTATAGATTTTTTCTTTAACTCTTTTTCTAAAATTTTTAAACTTGGCAACATTTTATTTAAAGTTTCTGTTGCTACAGAAATATGTATTGCAGTTGGAAAAACGTCATTAGTAGATTGAGATTTATTTACATGGTCATTTGGGTGAACAGGTTTTTTAGTTCCTTTTTTTCCTCCCAATATTTCAATAGCTCTATTGGCAATTACCTCGTTTACATTCATATTTGTTTGAGTACCAGAACCTGTTTGCCAAACTTTTAAAGGAAAATTTTCATCTAATTTACCTTTAATAACCTCATCTGAGGCTTTGATTATTGCTTTTGAGATCTTACCACTAATTAATTTGTCCTTAGCATGAACGATAGCTGCTGATCTTTTAATAATAGCAATAGATTTTATTATAGAAATATTAACTAAAATTTTACCTATGTTAAAAAATTTATTTGATCTTTGAGTTGATGCACCCCAGTATTTGTCATTGGGTACATTTATACTTCCAATACTGTCAAATTCTTTTCTTAATTTCATTGATTAATTTTTAAGTACAAATAATTATATTCATACAATAAAATTTAAAAAACTTACAGGAGCAATATGTCGAATTTTAGTAAAGTTGGAACTTTTATGAAAACTTTTGGTCAAGATGTTAAAACTAAGCCATCTTTTAGCACTGATAAGATAAATAAATTAAGAATAGATCTAATTAAAGAGGAGTTAGATGAGCTTACAGAAGCTATGAATAATAAAGATTTATTAGAAGTTGCTGATGCTTTGACCGATATTCTATATGTAACTTATGGAGCAGGTCATGCCTTTGGAATTGATTTAGATAAATGTTTTGATGAAGTTCAAAATTCAAATATGAGCAAATTAGATGAACATGGAAAGCCAATTTATAATGAAGCAGGAAAAGTTATGAAGGGTCCAAATTATTTTAAACCAGATTTATCTAAGTTTGTAAGTTAAATTTCTAGTTTAAAGTCAATTGCAGTAGCACTATGAGTAATGCTTCCTACAGAAATTCTATTTACTCCTGTAGAAGCAATTCCTTTAACAGTTTTTAAATTAACATTACCTGAAGCCTCAGTTTCGTAATATTTTTTTGCAATTTTGACTGCATTTCTTAAATTTTTGATATTCATATTATCTAGCAGGATAGTATTAAACTTTAATCCTAAAATTGATCTAAGTTGTTCAATTTTATCAACTTCTACTGTAATTTTTTTTCCTTTTTTGTTTTTAATTGCCTGAATAACTATAGTTTTTAAATCTGAACTAGCAATGTGATTATCTTTAATTAAGAACTCATCACTTAAGTTAAATCTGTGATTTGTGCCACCTCCCAATTTAACAGCATATTTTTGAATTACTCTAAGGTTTGGAATTGTTTTTCTTGTACAGCAAATTTTAGTTTTTTTTCCTGCTAATTTAACAAATTCATTTGTTTTAGTTGCTATCCCAGAAAGATGTGACAAAAAGTTTAGAGCAACTCTTTCAGCAATCAAAATATTCTTCGCCTTACCTTTAATCAAAGCAACTAAAGAATCTTTTTTAATTTTTGAACCATCTTTTTTTTTGATAATAAATTTAATTTTATTATCGATTAATAAAAAAGTCTGTTTAGCAAACAATAATCCAGCAACAACTGCATTTTGATTTGATATTAATTTGACAGTTACGATCTTATCGTTGTTAATTAATGCTGAAGTTATATCTCCCGAAGGATAAAGATCTTCGTTTAGAGCTAACTTAACGGTACTTTTAATAAATTCTTTGCTTAATTTAATTTTTGACACTTAATTATCTGCCAATAGCTGCCATTCTTTCTACAGATATTCTGGCTTTTTCAATTGTTTCTTTGTCCATAATAATTTCGCCAGTTTCGTTTTCCAAACAATCTAAAATTTTTGGTAAAGTGATCTTTTTCATATGTGGACACATATTACATGGTTTAACAAAATCTACATTAGGATTTTCAATTTGAATGTTATCACTCATTGAACATTCAGTAACCATCATTACTTTTTTTGGTTGATTATCTTTTACGTATTTAATCATTCCAGAAGTAGATCCTGCAAAATCACTTGCCTCGATTACATCTGGTGGACATTCTGGATGAGCAATAATTTTTATTCCAGGATTGTTTTTTCTAATATCTTCAATTTCT
The DNA here is from genome assembly GCA_902588855.1 of uncultured Pelagibacteraceae bacterium. Classification (GTDB taxonomy): domain Bacteria; phylum Pseudomonadota; class Alphaproteobacteria; order Pelagibacterales; family Pelagibacteraceae; genus Pelagibacter. Next base: position 10,216 of record CACIQS010000001.1, read on the forward strand.
TTTTTATTAAATTGGTCGTGTACTATACAAATTCCTTTCCAAGATATAATTTCTACATCAGTCTGAGATGCAACGTACTTTGCAAGGTAATCATCAGGTAAAAATATAACTTTTTTAACTCCAAGAGATTTAACAATTTTGACTGCGTTTGCTGATGTACAACAAACATCTGTTTCAGCTTTCACTTCAGCAGAAGTATTTACATATGATACAACTGGAACACCTGGGTATTTCTCTTTTAATAATCTCACATCTTTACCAGTAATTGAGGATGATAAAGAGCAACCCGCTTCCATGTCAGGTAAAATTACTTTTTTATTTGGGCTCATTAATTTTGCGGTCTCAGCCATAAAGTGAACTCCTGCCATCAGGATTATATCTGCTGAAGTTTTTGAAGCTTCTATAGCTAACGCAAGTGAGTCTGCAGAGAAATCAGCAACACCATGATAAATTTCTGGTGTTTGATAGTTGTGAGCTAAAATTACTGCGTTTTTCTCTTTCTTTAATTTATTAATTTTATGTATGTATGGTGCATGAACAGACCATTCAATCTCAGGCATCACCTTTGAAATTTTTTGGTAAATTGGATCTGTTGCTTTACGCACTTCTTGTGTAAATTCCATAAAGTTTTTTACCAATTTGAAACAAACTTGTCATTCATTTATTATGGGACATATTGCGGTCGTGCTGAAATTGGTAGACAGGCACGGTTGAGGGCCGTGTGGACCTAGTCCATGAGAGTTCGAGTCTCTCCGACCGCACCAAAATTAAATTTTTAACTAATCCAATCAGGTTTTTTTATTCTTATTGAAGCTTCTTTAGTTTTAAATTCATTTTTTTCGTCAAAGTTTTCATCTAAATATTTGATTAAAGCGAAGGGGTAATCACTATTTATTAATACTTTACCTATTTTATTTTCATTATTAAAAATACTTTCTCCTTCATTTAATTTTCCATTAATTACATTTACAGGCATCAATCTTTTTGAAAGTTTATTTTTTAATTTAATTCTAGCTGTGTTTTCTTGGCCTACATAACAACCTTTTTTAAAATCAATTCCATTTAGTTCTTCAAAATTACATTCAATACCAAATAATTTGTTCTGTAATTTATTCAAATCTTTTGGAACTATTCCTAGTTTATGACTAAAAGAGTAGTATTCATTTATATCTGCATCATGAAGATCTAGTTTTTTCAAGGATAAATAAAGTTTTTCTAAATTTATAATTAATCTTGCTCCCAATTGTCTGTTTCTTGGATCTAAAAAAATAGGATCCTCTCTATATTTAATAGTAAATCCTGGTTGATCTTTTGATTCGTCAAATTTTAAAAATTTTTCATGAGAAAAAGCTGCCACAACAAATTCATTACTTAGATTAAGTATTTCAACTTTTGACCTTAGTTTATATAGAGATAACTGCTTAAATAATCCATCTACTTGATTCTTTTCACAATCTAAAAGATATCCTGTTTTATGTTTTACAATTATAAATTCATATAAAAATTTCCCTTGTGGAGTTAACAAAGATGTAAAACAACTATTATCCTCACTTACTTTATTAATATCGTTACTGATAAGATTTTGTAGAAAATCTTTTCCATCTTCTCCTTTTATATAAAGAATTGATCTATCCTCTAAAATGTAAACGTTTTTAATATTCATAATTGATTAATTATAGAATGTAATATAATAACAATTTCTCAGAATGTTAGATCTTTTAATCAAAAATGGACAATGTTACATCGATGGTGAATTAAAAGATGTTGATGTTGCAATAAAAGATGGAAAAATTCAAAAGATTGGTCAAATTTCTGATGAAGCAAAAGAGACAATTAATGCAGAAGGTCAAACAGTTTTACCTGGTTGTATAGATACACAAACACATTTTAGAGAACCGGGTTCAACTGATACTGAAGATCTTCATTCAGGAAGTAGGGCAGCAATAGCAGGTGGGATTACTAGTGTATTTGAAATGCCAAACACTAACCCTCCAACTTCAAACATGAAAGAATTTCAAAGAAAACTAGATCTCGCAAGAAATAGAATGTATTGCAATTACGCTTTTTACTTTGGGGCAACTGCTGACAATGCAGACGATTTAGCTAGTTTAAAAAACTTAGAAGGATGTTGTGGGATCAAGCTTTTTGCTGGATCGTCTACAGGTAATTTGCTGGTTGCTGAAGAAGATGACATAGATAAAGTTTTTCAAAATGCTTCAAAAGTTGTTGCAGTTCATTCTGAAGATGAAGCCATATTAAAAATTAATAAAAAATTAATTAAAGAAGGTGATGTTCACACGCATCCAGTATGGAGAAGTGTGGAATGTGCAATAGCATCCACAAGAAGGATTGTTAGAATTGCAGAGAAGCATAATAAAAAAGCTCATGTTCTTCATATTACAACAAAAGAAGAAATTGATTTTCTATCACAACACAAAGGAAACATTACATTTGAGATTACTCCCCAGCATTTAACTCTGTATGCTCCAGATTGTTATAACAAGCTTGGAACTTATGCTCAAATGAACCCACCATTAAGAGATAAATCTCACTATGACAGATTATGGTATGGAGTAAGAAATAATTTTAATGATACCATTGGATCTGATCATGCGCCTCATTTAAAAGAGAATAAAGATAAGGTATATCCAAATACTCCTTCAGGAATGCCAGGAGTTCAAACTTTAATGCCAGTAATGTTAAATCATATAAATGATGGAAAATTATCTCTTAATCAATTGATAAGCTTTGTTTGTGAAAATCCAGTAAAAATTTTTGGAATAAAAAACAAAGGATTTATTAAAGAAGGTTACGATGCAGACTTTACTATTGTAGATATGAACAAAATTATTGAGATCAAAAATGAAAATATTGAAAGTAAATGTAAGTGGTCACCATTTAATGGTTTCAAATTCAAAGGAACACCTACACACACAATCATTGCAGGAAAAATTAAAATGCAGGATGGAAAAATTTTAGGAGATCCAGGGGGAAAACCTCTGCAATTCAGTTAAGTATTGTCAATTTAAATCAAAAGGGTTATTCTTAAAATATGATTGATTTAATTATCAAAAATGCAAAAGTTGCAACAGCCTCTGATATTTTTAATTGCGATATTGGTATAGATAAAGAAAAAATAGTTTTTTTAGAAAAAAATTCTTCAAAAGAAGCAAAGCAAATAATTGATGCTAAAAATCAATATGTTTTACCAGGTGGTGTAGATGGTCATTGTCATTTAGACCAACGAACTAAAGATGGAACTGAAATGTCAGATAATTTTGAAAGTGGTTCACGATCAGCTGCTTTTGGAGGAACTACAACAATTATGCCTTTTGCTATTCAGTTTAAAGGTGAAAGTTTAAGAGAAGTTATTGATGAATATCATACAAGAGCTAATAATCAGAGTTATATAGATTATGCAATTCATCCAATCATCAGCGATGCAAGCCCAAATGTTGTTAATCAAGAATTACCAGCAATTGTGAAAGATGGATACACTCACTTTAAGATTTATATGACATATGAAGATTTGCAACTTAACGATAAGGAAATTCTTGATACTCTTGAAGCTGCAGGAAGGGAAAAAGCTGTAGTGATGGTTCATGCTGAAAATTATGAGTGTTTAAAGTGGTTAACAGAAAAATTGGAGGCAGCAGGAAAAACAGCCCCAATTCATCACGCTGATTCAAGACCTGGTATTGTAGAAAGTGAAGCTACAAACAGAGCAATAGCATTATCTAGAATAACAAATACCCCAATTCTATTTGTTCATGTCTCAGACAAAGAAGCAATTGAAACAATTAGAAACGCTCAAAATAAAGGATATAAAATTTATGCTGAAACATGCCCTCAATATTTATTTTTGAAAAGGGATGATTTAAAAAAGGATAATTTTGAGGGAGCAAAGTATGTTTGTAGTCCTCCCCCAAGAGATCCTGAAAATCAAAGATATGTTTGGAATGGAATACAAAATGGAACGTTCGATGTGTTGTCATCAGATCATGCTCCGTTCAATTTTAAAGGCAGTAAAGGTAAAATGATCCATGGAGATAAAACTCCATTTAAACATATTCCAAACGGAATACCTGGTATTGAAACAAGATTGGCTTTGTTATTCTCTAATGGAGTTTTAGGTAAAAAAATTTCTATTAACAAATTTGTTGAAGTAACTTCAACAAATCCTGCAAAAGTATACGGCTTATATCCAAAAAAAGGCACTATTTCCATAGGATCTGACGCTGATATAGTTGTATGGAAAACGGGTATAGAAAAAACTATTACAAATGATGATCTTCATCACAACGCTGATTATACTCCCTATGAAGGAATGAAAGTTAATTGTTGGCCAAGTATAGTTTTAAGTAGAGGAAAGATAATAGTTCAAGATGGACAACTTCAAGGTGAAAAGGGTTTTGGAAAATTTTTAAAATCTGAAATTTCAAGCTACGTGTACTAATTATACTAGTAATTATTTTTTAATTAATCCGCATCTCATAATTGACATAATTAATTTAGAATGATTATAATATGGAATGGATGATTTACTTTCTCTCTTCAAGTCTGGTTGTGCTGACTTGTAAATCAAGGGACAACACCAAGTCTGGTTGTGCTGACTTGTAAATCAAGGGACAACATTAAATTAACACAGGAGAAAAAATGAAAAAAATACTAGTAATACTTTTAAGTGTACTTTTTTCTTTTCAAGTAGCAAATGCCAAAATAATACTTAAGGCTGGTCATACTGCGAACCCAGATGAACCTTATCACAAAGGCATGCTTGAATTGAAAAGATTAGTTGAAGCAGCAACTAATGGAGAGGTAGAAATTCAAATATTTCCTAATGGACAACTTGGTTCAGAAAAAGAAATGATTGAAGGACTGAAATTGGGTACTGTAGATATAACAAGTCCATCTAATGGTAATTTAACTAACTTTGTTCCTGAATTAGGAATATTTGATTTACCATTTTTGTTCAGAGATAGACCCCATATGTATAAAGCTATGGATGGTGGACCTGGTCAAAAATTATCAAAAGCTATGGCTGATAAAGGTTTCCGTTTATTAGGTTTTTATGAGGCGGGTATAAGACATATCATGACTACAAAAAAACCAATTAATAGTTTTGACGATATCCAAGGTTTAAAAATAAGAACCATGGGTGTTCCAGCTCACGTAGCATCTTTTAATGCTTTTGGAGCAAAAGCAACACCAATGGCTTATGGAGAATTATATGGAGCTTTACAACAAAACGTAGTTGATGGGGCAGAAGCTGCAAACACAAACTACAATTCTAAAAAGTTCTATGAGGTTGCACCTAATTGGGCTCAAATTGGTTGGACAGCTTTGGTTGCAGATTTAGTAATGTCTGAGAAGAAATTTAAATCTTTACCAGCTAATGTTCAAAAAGCTTTATTAGATGCCGGTCCAAAAGCTGCGGCTGTTGAAAGAAAAGCATATTCGGACAGTGATAATTCTTTATTAGATAGTTTAAAAGCTAAAGGAGTTAAAGTTACTTATCCTGATCCAATACCTTTTAGAAATGCATCTAAAGCTGTATATGATGAATTTGTAAAAAGCACATCATCAAAAGCTATCTTAGATGAAATCTTAGGCATGTAGTTTAAATAAAAAATTATGATATTATTAATGGGCGCTTAAAGCGCCCATTTTTTTTATGAATATATTAAATAAATTTAGAACCGTTATTAACTGGTTAGTAATTTTGTTCTTTTGTTACATGGTACTTGCTGTTTTTTATCAAGTGCTAGGAAGATATGTGTTTCATTATAAGCTTGGAATAGCAGCTGAGACAGCAACTTTTGCTCAAATCTGGATGGTTTTATTAGCTGCTGGAATTGCAATGAAAAAAAATATGCATGTAGGTGTAGACATTTTACTTAGAGTGCTTCCTAAAAAATTTCAAAAGATTATTATTGTTTTTAGTTTTATTTTTATTCTTTCTTTTTTATTGCTTGCACTAAAAGGATGTTTTGCCCTTATATCGGTCGGTTTTGAATCAACATCACCTGCGCTAGGTATACCTATGTGGATACCATATTTGTCAGTACCAATTGGTATTATTTATATAACTTTAGAATTAGTAATCGTTACAATTTCTAAATACAAAGAGAGAAATAGTTAATGGCTCTAATATTTGTATTATTTTTATTTTTACTAGTTTTTGGAACCCCAATTGTTTTTTCTTTAGGTATTGCCGCGAGTTTTACATTACTTTCTTATGATGTTCCAATGTCTCTTGTTGCACAAAGAATGTATGGAGGTTTAGATAAATTTACAATTATGGCAATTCCATTTTTTATTTTAACAGGAATAATTATGGAAAGAGGTGGAATAGCAAAAAGAATAATTGATTTTGCTACTGCTTTAGTTGGTTGGATAACAGGCTCCTTATATTTGGTTGCTGTAGTTGCGGGAACTGGTCTTGCAGCAATTTCAGGTTCTGGATCTGCAGATACGGCTGCAATGTCCTCAATAATGTTGCCTCAAATGAAAAAAAGAAAATACAATATTGATTTTTCTGCAGCAATAATGGCTGCAAGTGGATCTTTAGGTACTATCATACCTCCAAGTATAATGATGGTAGTACTTGCAACAATATCTAACCAGTCTGTCGGAGCACTTTTTTTAGCAGGAATTATTCCTGGCTTGATGTGTGCAGCATTTTTATTAATTAGTGGGTATGCCAGAGCAAAATTGAACAAATCTGAAGCACAAGATATTACAAATTTTAGTTTTATTTTTTTAGTCAAATCTTTTGTTAAAGCTATACCAGCTTTAACCCTACCAGTAATTATCGTAGGAGGAATTATTGGAGGAATATTTACACCTACTGAAGCTGCATCAGTTTCAGTAATTGTTGGATTAATAATTTCAATTTTTATTTACAAAGAAATAAAATTCAAAGATTTACCGGAAATAATTCTTAGAGCTGCAACTATAGCATCTACAGTTATGTTAATTATTGCTACAGCAAGTATTTTTTCTTGGTTTATTGCAAGTCAACAGATACCTCAAAAAATCTCTGAATTCATGTTAGGTTTTTCCGATAGTAAACTTTTATTTTTAATCAATGTAAATTTATTACTGATTTTGATTGGTATGTTTATGGAAAGTATATCTGCGATATTAATCTTAGTGCCAGTATTAATGCCTGTAGCAATTGCATTTGGTGTTGACCCATTACATTTTGGATTGATAATTATATTAAATTTATCTATTGGAATGATAACACCTCCATACGGGATAACTCTTTTTGTTGCGAGTTCAATTGCAGAAAGATCAATTATAGATGTTTCAAAAAAATTATTTTTACCACTTACCTTGATGTTTTTAGTCTTAATTTTGGCAACTTATTTTCCACAAATTTCCTTATATTTACCTAGTACTATAATGGGGTATAAATAATTATGTTTAAAGGTTCTTACTCAGTTACAATCACACCAACATTTGGTGATGGAAAAATAAAAGTTAAATCCTTAGAAAAATATTTTAATTGGCAAATTAAAAAAAAAATTGGAGGTTTAATTATTCTTGGTAGCACAGGAGAGTTTTTATCAATTTCAGATCAAAATCGTTTAAAAATGATAAATGAATCTGTTTCCATCATAGATAATAGAGTTCCTTTATTAGTTGGTACAGCAGCAGAAAACACTTATGATGCAATTAGGTATTCTGTTGAGGCACAAGCTCAAAATGCAGACGGAGTAATGATCATTCCCCCATTTTATTCAACACCCACCCCTGAAGAATTAATAAATCATTTTAAAATGATTAGTAAAGAAATTGATATTCCAATAATGGTTTACAATAATCCTGCAACTTCAAATATAGATATTACACCAGATATTTTTGCTGAATTGTCAAAAATTAAAAATGTTAAATACTGTAAAGAGTCCACGATGGATGTAACTAGAGTTAAAGAAATAGACAAACAATCTAAAGGAAAAATAAAAGTTTTTGGTGGGATAATGGGTTACGAATCTTATTTGAATGGAGCTATAGGATGGGTATCCGTACCATCAAATATTGTACCTCAAGATTGCACAAATATTTATGAAAATATTAAAATTAAGAAAAATTTTGAAAATGCTAAAAAAATCTATGATAAAATTACCCCAGTAATAAAATTAGTGGGTAAACATTTTTATGTCGCTGCAACAAAATATATGCTCAATTTAATGGGGTTTGATGTTGGAAAACCTCTTTTACCACGACTTGATTTATCAGAGTCAAAGAAAAGAGAATGCAGAAAAGTTTTTAAAGAATTAAATTTTAAGAAGATAATTTAAATTGTGTCTGTGATTATAAATGAAGATAATTTTCAGATTAAATCTAAAAAAGTAAGTTTTTTTTTCGAAAATAAAGAACTTCAAGCATATGAGGGTGAAACAATTTCTTCAGCATTAATAAGAAATGGTTACTATAACTTTAGAATAGACAAAGATGGCAAAGATAGAGGTGTTTATTGCAACATGGGGGTTTGCAATGAATGTATCTTAACAGTTAATGGAAAACCAAGTATTAAATCATGTTCCACAAAAATAGTAAATAATGATAAAATTTTCAGACAAAATTACCAAGCCCCTATACCAAAAATTAAAGAGGAAATTCAATTAAAAAAAGAAATTCAAGAGACAGAAATTTTGTTAATTGGTTTAGGACCTTCTGGAATGGGTTTTTTAAATTCAATAAAAAATACAAATCAAAAAATAATTATTATTGATGAAAAAGATTCTTTTGGTGGGCAGTATTATAAAAAAATAAGCAGTATCTTTAATTTATCAAACACGGATAAGCTTGATTATCAGCAAAAAGAAGGTTTGGATTTAGAACAAAAAATAAAATCTAAAAACTTTGAGTATATTTTAGAAACTAAAGTTTGGGGAATATTTCAAAAAGATGAAAATCTTTATGAAGTTTGTTGTTCTAAAAACAATAGAGACATTAGAATTTTAACTAAAAAAATAATTGTAGCTACTGGCTCATATGAAAAACCATACTTTGTTGAAGGATGGAATTTGCCGAATGTATTAACAACAGGTGGTGCTCAAATAATGTCTAAAACACAAGGATTATTTTTAGGGAAAGATGTAGTTATTTGTGGAAATGGACCATTAAATTTTCAATTAGCCTTAGAGTTAATGAAAAATAATATTAATGTTAAAGCGATTGTAGAGACATCTAGCAAACCTTTTTTTAAAATTTTCTCTTCTTTTTTTTGTCTATTATCATCGCCAAAAATTTTTTTACAAGGAATTCTCATTTATCTAAAAATTTTATTTTCAAAAGTAAAAATTTATCATGAAAGCGCTTTAGTAAAGATTGAAAATGAAAAAGATAAAAAAAAAATATTAATTAAAAATTTTAAAAATAATAATTCATTTTCTATCAATAATATTGATGCTGTAAGTTTAAACTATGGATTTAACCCTAACAATGATATCGGTAAAATTTTAGGATTAGATGGTTCATTTAATAAACAAAAAAATTTCTTTGAAATAAAAAAAAATTTATTCAACGAAACAAGTAAAAGAAACATTTTTTTTCTTGGTGAGGCAGCAAAAAATTCTGGTGCAAAAATATCTTTATACGAAGGAGAATTGACTGGTTTTTATTTAAATAAAAAAAAAAAATTATTTAATTATTTTAAATTTGCATTTTCATTATTTAATTTATTTAGATCAATGATATTCCAGTTTTTCTTATGGAAAATTTTTGATAAAAATATTTCAAATTCTGATTTTATCACTGATGAAACATTATTTTGTAGATGTGAAAATATAAAATTTAATGAAATAAATAAATTAAAAGATCAAAAGAATATTGATGCAGGATTAATAAAAAGAATAACTAGAACTGGTATGGGTAGGTGCCAAGGTAGATATTGTGGATATGGTTTAAGTGAAGTTTTTAAAGATAAGATAACTGACTCAAATTATAAGCAATATTCTTTTGCACCTCAAAATCCAATTCAAACAGTAGAAATAAAAAATACAGGTCATGAAAAAGAAGAGTGGTATGGTTATGTTCAAGACAAGCTACCAAAGTTTAATATTAAACAAAATATATCTAAAAATAAAGTTAAACACAAAATTGCAATTATTGGTGGTGGAATAATGGGTGTCTCAACTGCTTATAATATTCTTAAACACGAAAAAAATATTTGTTTGATTGATAGATTACAACCTAATTCTCAGGCCTCAGGCTCTAACGCAGGATCACTTCATGTTCAGCTTTTATCTTATGATTTTGATCCAAATAACTTAACTCAGTTAGACAATATGAAAACTTTACTGAAACTTCAAAAGAAGGCTGTTTCAGAATGGAAAGATATTGAAGAGGAAACTAAATCAAATTTTGAAATATCTTACGATGGTGGACTAATGTTTGCGGAAAATGAAAAAGATTTGGAAAAACTCAACATGAAAATAGAGGTTGAACAATCTGTTGGAGTTAACTCTCAACTTATTAATCAAGATCAAATTCATAAAATTAATCCACTTTTCTCCGACAAAATGATTTATGCTGGTTATTGTCCATCTGAAGGTAAAATAAATCCCTTAAAGGCAACGAATAGTATATTTGAAAAATGTAAAGAAAATGGATTAAATGATTATTGTGATGACCTGATTCAAGCAATTGAAAAAAAATCAGGAAAATTCAAAATTATTACCGATAATCATGAAATTGAAGTTGATAAAATTGTTAATTGTGCAGGATCTTGGGCTAATAATATTGCAAGTTTTTTAGAATTACCCCTCAAAGTAAAAAGTGTCCCTCAACAGATGATAGTAACTGAAGCTCTAGAGTATAAACTTAAATTATTAGTCGCTCATATTGGAAGACACTTGACTCTGAAGCAGGCTACAAATGGTAATTTTATAATTGGCGGGGGTTGGACAGCAAATTATTCAAAAAATACTGATCATTTACATGCACTAAAAGATAGTTTTGAAGGGAATACTTGGGTTGCTAAAAGAGTAATCCCAAGTTTATCTAATGTTAATATTTTGAGATCTTGGGCAGCTATGAGTGTTGATGTTGGTGGCTATCCTTTGATGGGAGAGCACCCATTAATGAAAGATTTTTATACACTTGTTTCTTCAAATGGATATACCCTTGGTCCAACTTTAGGTAAAATTTTATCTCAACAAATTATTTATGATAAAATTGAATATGATCTTTTTGATAAAAGTAGACTAGATTAGTTTAAATGAGTTTATCGAAAAAATTGTTCTTAATTTCAATTTCAATTTTTTCATATTTCTTATTTGTTCTAATGGACTCTATAGCAAAATACTTATCAGAATACATTAATACATCTCAAATTGTATGGGGTAGATATTTTTTTCATATGGTGCTTTTGGTTATAATTTATTTTTTTATGTCAAAAAAAATAAATTTAACAAAAAATTTTTCAATTCAAATTGCTAGATCTTTATGTCTTGTCTCTACAACTTTTATGACTTACTTAGCAGTAAAATATAATGATCTTATTAACTTTTATATAATATTTTTTTCAACACCTTTATTTGTATCCATATTTTCTTATTTTTTTTTAAAGGAAAAGCTAAGCAAATTTTCGATATTGTTAATTATTTTAAGCTTTATAACAATTATATTTGCTTTACAGCCCAATAAATCTTTTTTAACAATATATATTTTTCTTCCATTGTTTACTTCAATATTTTTTGCTCTCTATCAATTGTTTACTAAAATAGTTTCAAAAGACAAAGAACCTTTTGTTGCTTTATTTTACACTGGTATATTAGGAACAATTATTTTTAGTTTTATAGTATTTTTTAATTGGCAATCAATTAATAATATAAATGTCTGGCTTATATTATTTTTTCTTGGACTTATTGGATATCTTTCTCATTTTATATTTGCCTATGTTTTACAATCTCTTGATTTATCATTCATTACAAACTTTCAATATTCTCAATTAGTATGGGCCTCATTAATAAATGTTTATTTTTTCAACGATCCTATAAATTCATCAAAAATAGTCGGTATAATTTTAATAATTTTATTTGGAGTACTTTTTATTCAAAATCAAATTAAAAATCAAAATTTTTTAATAAAGTAATTAAATTAGGGTTCTCAAAAAAAGAAATAGAATATATGATTAAAATTAACTCAAAAAGATTATTTAATCTCTAATGAAACAAAAAATAGAAACAGAATTATTAAATATTTTAAAAGAAATTGTAAAAATCGATACATGCTATCCTCCCGGGAGTAGTAAGAAATTTTCAGAATATGTAAGAAAATACCTTAAAAATTCTGGCTTAAAAGTGAAATCATTTGGTGTTAATCAAAATAAACCAAATATTGTTGTCTCTAATAAATTTAATTCATCGAAATCTTTAGTTTTTAATTCACATATAGACACAGTAAGGCCAATTGTAAGTGAATGGAAAACTAATCCATTTAATTTAAAAATAGATAAAAAATATTCTTATGGCTTAGGTGCAGTAAATTGCAAAGGTAGTGCTGCTGTTCATCTATATTTGGCAAAAAATTTAAATAAATTATTTCCAAAATTAAAAAGTAAAATAGATTTTACTTTTGTAACAGATGAAGAAAATTTGGGACCAGATGGAACAAGATACTTGAGAAAAATTAAAAAAATTAAACCACATACTTTAATTCTTGGTGCGCCAACAAATAATGATTTTGTTATTGAAGAAAGAGGAGTATTTTGGATTGAGGTAGAGGTGTTTGGAAAAACTTCACATGCTGGGGAACCGCAAAAAGGAATAAACTCTATTGAGAAATCTTCAAAAATAATTAACCGATTAAATACCGATTACAAAAAAAAGTTGAAGAAATATAATGTTGGTGTGCACAAATCTACCATCAACATTGGGATGATCGATGGTGGAGAAAATGTAAATGTTGTTCCATACAAAACTAAGATTGTAATTGATAGAAGAATTACTCACAAAGAAAATATTAAAAAATCATTCAATGAAATTAAAACTTACATTAAAAAAATTGATAAAAATGTAAAAATTAAATTTTTAACAGGAACAAATCCTTTCAAATCAAATAAATCTAATTTTTATTTAGCAGAACTTTCAAAATCAAAAAAATTAATTACAGGTAAAAATGCAAAATTTTTATCATCAATAGGTGTGAGTGATGGTAGATATTTTGCAGACGATAGGGTCAATATAATTAACATTGGACCTGGAACAGGATCTGAAGGTCATAAGTCCAATGAAAAATTAATTAATAAAGATTTAATTGATTATTTTTTAATACTCCAAGATTTTTTATTGAAAATTAATTAATCTTCACAGTAAAACTATTTACCAAGATTACTCCAACCACAATTAAAAATAAACCTAAGATTACTTGCCAAGCTAAAGTTTGTTTAAAAAATATATATCCAAGTATTGCTATCGTAAAAATTCCAAGTCCACTCCATGTTGCGTACATAATCGCGATAGGAATTTTATCTGCTACAAATGTTAAAAGATAGAAAGCACAAAGATAAAAGAATGCAAGAGCAGCTGTTGGGATTAGTTTTGTAAAATTTTGAGTTATGGGTAATAACATTGTACCAGCAACTTCAAAAAATACTGCACCTGCAAGAAATAGATATGTTTTAACCATTGTTTAAAATTTTATGTTTAATTAAATCTTCTTTAATCTCAGTTAAAATTACTGGATCATCAATTGTAGGAGGCACTTTATATTCTGTATTATCCGCAATTTTCCTTATTGTACCTCTTAAAATTTTTCCTGATCTAGTTTTTGGCAATCTTTTAATAACAATTACAACTTTAAATGCTGCAACAGGACCAATTTTATCTCTTACCATTTGTACACATTCTTTTGAGATGGTCTCATTATTTTTTTCAACACCAGATTTTAAAACTACTAAACCAATTGGTAATTGGCCTTTTAATTTGTCAGAAATTCCTAGAACAGCACATTCAGCAACTGATTGATGTTCTGATAAAACTTCTTCTATTGCACCAGTTGATAATCTGTGACCAGCAACATTAATAATGTCATCTGTTCTAGACATGATCCAAATATAACCATCGTCATCAATGTGGCCTGCATCATAAGTTTGGTAGTAACCTTCATAATTGGTCATATAATTTTCTTTATATCTCTGATCTGCATTCCATAATGTTGGAAATGTACCTGGAGGCAATGGTAGTTTTACAACGATATCTCCCATTTCATTTGGTTTGGCTAAAGATTGATCTGGTTTAATGATTTTGACATCATATCCTGGGACAGCCTTGCAGGCTGAACCATATTTCGTTTCCATCATTTCAATACCAGTACAATTTGAGCTAATCGCCCAGCTAGTCTCTGTTTGCCACCAATGATCTATTACTGGGACTTTAAGCAAATTCTCAGCCCATTTTATAGTATCTGGATCAGCTCTTTCTCCAGCAAGAAACAAGCTTTCAAAACTGGACAAATCATATTTTGAGAAAAATTTACCCTCTGGGTCCTCTTTCTTGATAGCTCTAAATGCAGTTGGTGCAGTAAATAAAGATTTTACTTTGTAGTCTGAGATGATTTTCCAAAAGGCCCCAGCATCTGGAGTTCCAACTGGCTTTCCTTCAAATAAAACTGTCGTACATCCTTTGAACAATGGAGCATAAACAATGTATGAGTGACCAACAATCCAACCAATATCACTTGCTGACCACCAGATGTCATCTGTATCAATATTATAGATATTCTTCATGGTCCATTTTAGAGCAACGATATGGCCACCAGTGTCTCTAACAATCCCTTTTGGTGTTCCTGTTGTTCCAGATGTATAAAGAATATATGCAAATTCATTTGAATTCATCTCAACACAATCAACATCTTTTGCATTTGAGACTGCTTCTTCCCAACTTATCTCAGTAGGAGCATTTAATTTGACTTCGTTTCCTGGTCTTTGAAACAAAATCATCTTATCAATTTTATGTTTTGCTATTTTTATTGCCTCATCCACCAAAGGTTTGTACTCAACTGTCCTTCCTGGCTCAAAACCACATGAAGCCGTTACTAATAATTTTGCTTTACTGTCGTCTATTCTGCTTGCGAGCTCATTTGAGGCAAAACCACCAAAGACTACTGAGTGTATTGCACCAATTCTAGCACAAGCTAGCATAGCAACTACCGATTCAGGTATCATTGGCATGTAAATAATTACTCTGTCTCCTTTATTAACACCTTGATTTTTTAAGGAGCCAGCAAATTTTGATACTTTTGCTCTGAGTTCCTCATAATTAAACTTAGCTTTGTTACCAGTAATAGGACTATCGTAGATTAGAGCAGTTTTTTGTCCTCTTCCTTGGTCAATATGAATATCTAAAGCATTATAACAAGTGTTAGTCACACCATCTTCGAACCATTTATAGAATGGAGGATTAGATTTATTTAAAATTTTTGTTGGTTTTTTAAACCAAAAGATGTCTTCACTTGCTTCTTGCCAAAATCTTTCAGGATTTTTTATAGATTTTTCATAAATAGTTTGAAATTTTTCTGACATTAAAATTTGATTCGATTATTGTTTTTTTTTTGGTTTTTAACTTATAAATTGTATTTAATTTTAAAAATTCAATAAAATCAATGTAAATTAACGACAATTAAGTCTTCATAAAACTAATTTAATTTGCTATTTAACCCCAACTTTGGCTTAGGGTTACTTAAGTCTAGTTTATATAAACTAAATAAATAAAAACTAACGAAGAGGGAGTTTTTTATGAAAAAACTTAAATTGTTTGCTCTAGCAGCTATGACCTTAATAGGTTTTTCAGGTATAGCTATTGCAGCAGACGCAACGATGTTGATGCAAGATGACTTCGTAGGAATTTCATTCTGGGTTATCTCTATGGGAATGTTAGCAGCTACTGCTTTCTTTTTCATGGAAGCAGGAAACGTCGCAGCAGGCTGGAGAACATCAGTTATTGTTGCCGGTCTAGTAACTGGTATTGCATTCATACACTACATGTACATGAGAGAAGTATGGGTTGCTACTGGAGACTCACCAACTGTTTACAGATACATTGACTGGTTAATCACTGTGCCTTTACAGATGGTAGAATTCTATTTAATTCTAGCAGCTATCGGTAAAGCAAACTCTGGAATGTTCTGGAGATTGTTAATCGGTTCACTAGTAATGCTTATCGGTGGTTACTTAGGTGAAGCAGGATATATTAATGCTACACTAGGTTTCATCATCGGAATGGCAGGTTGGGTATACATTCTTTATGAAGTATTCTCAGGTGAAGCTGGTAAAGCTGCAGCGAAGAGTGGTAACAAAGCTCTTGTAACTGCATTCGGAGCAATGAGAATGATTGTTACAGTAGGTTGGGCGATTTACCCATTAGGTTATGTATTTGGTTACCTAACTGGTGGTGTAGATGCTAATTCACTTAACGTTGTTTATAACTTAGCTGACTTCATTAACAAAATTGCATTCGGTCTAGTAATCTGGGCTGCGGCAACTAGTTCTGCAGGAAAAAGAGCTAAGTAATAATTTTACTTAAAATTTAAAAAAGGGCAGGTATTTTTATACTTGCCCTTTTTTTTTGTCTTTTATAAAATTATGTATAATTATTATACATAATATTTTATATGGACGTAAAATTAGAAAAATGGCACCGATGTAAAGTTGATATTGAAGTTCTTAAAGAGCTTTCAAAAAAATCTGACATCAAAGGGCTCCAACATGTTTCAGTTTTTTTCGGATTGTTATTGGTAACAGGAATTTTGGCGTATGTAACTTGGGGTACATGGTGGTCCGTTTTTTGGTTTTTGGTTTATGGAAACATTTATGGTTTCTCAAATCCATTATGGCATGAAACAGGTCACAAAACTGCTTTTCAATCAAAATCTTTAAACGAATTTTTTTACTATATCTCTTCATATCTTTCTAATTTTGAACCATTGAGATGGAGATACACACATTTTGTTCATCATGGAAATACATATTCAACAGAAAATCCATTTGATCATGAAATTGAATATGGAAATAACTTTAAAGAAACTCCAAAAAATTTATTAATGAATTTAATTCCTTTTATGGAACTTGTTTATTTTAAAAAAAGCATAGCTTATGAAATTATTCAACATGCATTGGGTGTAAAAACAAAAGTAATGCAAGACTGTATTCCTGAAAATGCGCAACCAAAAGTTATTTTTAATTCTAGAATTTTTGTTGCAATTTGGATTGTAATTATTTTGTGGTCTTTAATCACATTGTCTTGGTTACCTGTTTTATTTTTTTTATTACCTAAATTTTATGGAAGAACTTTACATAAACTTGTTTCTTTTACTCAACATGCGGGTTTAGCAAGAGATATAAAAGATCATAGATATACTACAAGAGAAATGTATTTAAATCCTATTTTAAGCTTTTTATATTGGAAAATGGAATACCATGTAACTCATCACATGTTCCCAACGGTACCATCGTATAACTTAGATAAACTTCATCATTATATAAAGGACCAATTACCTAAAACAAATGACGGTTTAATAGATGCCTACAAAGAAATTTTACCAGCTATAATGAAACAAACAGAGGACTCCAGCTACTTTTTTAAAAAGGAAGTACCAGAAGCTCAAAATGCATAAAACTGACTAAGTTTGTTTTTACTTACTTGCTCAATTTAGATAAGAACCTATATATATAACGCATGGCAAAAATTACTTACCACACACATGATAATAAAACTCATACCATTGATGTTCAAAATGGATTAACAGTGATGGAAGGTGCGGTTCAAAATGATATTCCAGGAATTGATGCTGATTGTGGTGGTGGAATGGCATGTGCTACTTGCCATGTGTATGTCAAAGAAGATTGGTTTGATAAACTTCCAATTAAAGAAGACGGTGAAGAGGATATGTTAGATATGGCATATGAACCAAAACAAAATAGTAGATTAAGTTGCCAATTGATTGTTTCAGATGAATTAGATGGATTGGAAGTTACTATTCCAGAAAAGCAAGCTTAGATGAATAAAACAGATGTTTTAATTATTGGAGCAGGACCAACTGGTTTGTTTTGTGCTCATCAACTTGGAATCATAGGGCTTCAATGTGAAATAGTCGATAATCTAGATAAGGCAGGCGGACAATGTATAGAACTTTATCCTGATAAACCTATTTATGATATTCCTGCTGTTCCTGAATGCACAGGAGAAGAGTTAACAAACAATCTCCTTAAACAAATAAAACCTTTTAATGTAAAATTCCATTTAAATGAAAGAGTAGAGGAATTAAAAAAAGTTGAGAAGCGATGGCATGTTAAAACCAGTGGAAATCAGAAATTTGATGTAGCAGCAATTATTATTGCTGGAGGAGTTGGGTCTTTTGAACCTAGAAAATTTCCAATAAAAGAATGTGAAAAATTTGAAGGATCCTCATTATTCTACTCAATAAAAGATAAAACAATTTTTAAGGATAAAACCATTTCAATTTTTGGTGGGGGAGACTCAGCTCTAGATTGGGCAATCGAATTATCAAATACATCTAAAGTCAATTTAATCCACAGACGCGACGGGTTTAGTGGAGCTGAATCTAGTGTGCAAAAAGTAAAAGAATTAAATGATCAAGGAAAATTAAATTTATACACCAAATATCAAATGGAATCTGTTAGTGGTGATAATCAAATTGGTTCAGTAAAAATAAAACACGATGAAGGTGAAACAAAAGAATTACAATCCGATTATGTTCTCGGTTTTTTTGGGTTGATTATGCAACTTGGTCCCATTTTAAATTGGGGATTAAATATCAATAAAAAAACAGTCGAAGTTAACACCGAAAACTTTGAGACTAATGTTGATGGTATTTTTGCAATCGGAGATATTTGTTCTTATCCAGGTAAATTAAAATTAATTCTTTCAGGTTTTCATGAAGGGGCTTTAGCTGCAAGAGGTTGCTTTAAATATGCAAGACCTGATGAAAAATTAAGATTTGAGTTCACCACAACATCTAAAGCTGCGCAAGAGAGACTTGGTGTAAAAAAATGATAGAATTATTTTCAGCTAATACTCCAAATGGTTGGAAGATCAGTATTATGCTGGAAGAAATTGGTTATGAATACAAAGTAACTAAAATTGATTTAGGAAAAGATGAGCAATTTAATCCAGACTTTTTAAAAAAAAGTCCTTTTGGAAAAATTCCTGTAATTACTGATCATGAAAACAATAAAAGTGTTTTCGAGTCCGGGGCAATATTGATGTACTTAGGTGAAAAAAGTGAAAAATTTTATTACAAAAAAGATCGATTAGTAATTAATCAATGGTTGATGGCTCAAATGGGAACTGTAGGCCCTATGATCGGTCAGCATCATCAGTTTCATCATTATAATCCTGGAAAAAGTGAGTTTGGTGAACAAAGATATTTTAAAATTGCTAAAAGAATTTATGGAGAATTAGATACAAGATTAAAAGTTTCTAAGTTTTTAGCTGGAGACAATTATACTATAGCTGACATTGCAACTTGGCCTTGGTTAGCAAGACATGAGTGGCATGACATTGGTTTAAAAAATTATCAAAACTTATCTAGATGGTATCAAGAGATTTCTGAACGTGAGGCTGTTATAAAAGGATATGCCTTTATGGATAAAGAGGCGAAAATCCCAAATCCTTAAAAATTTTATAATAAGAACTTATAGAGTGTGCTTAGTATTCCGTAGCCTGAGAATTCAATCGCAACAATAACAATTATTATTAAAATTAATTTTCTATTCATTTCAAAAATAAGTACAATAGTAGAATAACCCAAAAAAAAGGGTAATAAAAATAAATATATTTCTTTGCAAAAAGAAAAGATATTGAATTTTCTTTAGAAGTTTTTTTTTTATTTTTTTTAGTCATCTGCATGAACTTTTTCGTCTTTTTCATGCTTTTCTTGTGCGGCTATTGTGTATTTAGCAACTGGTCTTGCCATTAATCTTTTTAGTCCAATTGGTTCGGCTGTGTCTAAACAATACCCGTAAGTATCGTCCATAATTCTTCTTAAAGCTTTGTCGATTTCAGAAATTAATTTAATTTGTCTATTAATTGCTTTCATCTCTACATTTTTATCGATATATGAACTTGCCTGATCCACAAGATCTGCAGAAATATTATTGTCATCCATACTTCCATTGTAAAGAGCTTCATTGTTTGCTTTAATTAATTCTTTCTTCCACTCTTTTAATTTGATTCTAAAAAATACTTTATGTTTTTCGCACATATATTTTTCTGTTTCTTTTGGAACATATGTTTTTGAAATTTTTATAAGAGCTTTCTTAGTAGGAGAAGCAATATTTTTTTTTGGCTTACTTGCAACTTTGGTTTTTGGTTTAGATACTTTTTTCTTTGCTTTAGCAGTCTTTGGCATAGCGTAATTTTGAATGGTCGGAGTATATTCAGCAAAATATGGGTGTCAAGTAAGCTGAATTGTTATAAATATTTATAAATGACCATTAATAACAAAAATATAGATAATCTTTTTTATATTTTTGTTACATCCCATCTAATTTTTTGGACTTTGATTCCAACTGTTACAAATCACAATTTACCTTTAGATACAATTGAGGCTTTAGCTTGGGGAAGTAATTTGGATTGGGGTTTTAACAAGCACCCTCCTATGAGTGCTTTTTTTATTGAAGTATTTTTTCAAATTTTTGGTTCACAAGATTGGGCTTATTATCTATTAAGCCAAATATTTGTAATTATTTCTTTTTATTATGTATTTAAACTTTCTAATGAAATACATAAAAATAAATATCTTGGCTTAATTTCAGTTTTATTAATTGAAACGATTTATTTTTATAATTTTACTACACCTGAGTTTAACGTAAATGTATGCCAGTTACCTTTTTGGTCTTTAACAGCTTATTATTCTTGGAAAATTTATAGTGGTAAAAATATTAAATTTTGGGATTGTTTTTTAATAGGTTTATTTGGTGCATTAGGATTTTTATCAAAATATTTATTTGTCTACTTATTAGTTTCAATAGCTTCTTTATTTATTTATTTAATTATTAAAAAAGATAGAAAGTTTGATTTTAAATACTTGATTATTATTGAAGTTTTTATAGTTGCTTTAGTTCCTCACTTAATTTGGCTTAATAATAATGAATTCATAACAATTACTTATGGACTTGCAAGAACTGGTTTGGAGCAATCAAGTTTTATAGATCATATCAAATTTCCGTTATTTTTCTTAGGAAAACAAATTGGTTTATTAATTCCATTTATATTTTTAACCTGGTTATTGGTAAAAAAAATTAAATTTAAAATAAATTTTAAAGATAAAAATTTATTATTTTTGTTAACAATTAATCTTTTGCCAATTGTTCTAATGTTTTTAACTTCGTTGATAACAGGATCAAAAATTAGATCAATGTGGATGACACCGTTTTATTTATTCTTTGGAACAATGGTTATTTATTTATTCCAGTCACAAATAAATTTAAAAAAACTAAAATCTTTTATGGTCGGATTTTTGTTCTTTTTCTTTTTATCACCTGTTCTTTACGCTTATGTTTCAGTTTCACAAGACAATAAAAGAACAGACTATCCGGGAAAAGAAATTGCTATGAAAACTCAATATGCATGGAGCCAGCAATTCAACTCTAAGATTAATGTAGTACTAGGAGATGAATGGAATGCTGGAAACCTATCATATCATTTAAAATCAAGACCAGTTTGGGAAGGTATAGTTAAAAGAGAAAAACTTGATCAATTGAAAGATTATATGTGTCTTGATAGTATTTGTGTTGGATCAAGATAATCTATGAAATATGTAATTTTAGTACCAGTTTATAATGACCGTGAATCTTTAAAGTTACTAATTGAAAATATTAATAATGAGATAAAAGGTTTAAATTCAGAAATATCATTAGTGATAATTAATGATGCCTCTTCACAACAAATTATTGATGAATACTCAAATACTGAAAACATTCACTCAATTGAAATAATAAATATGAAAGAAAACAGAGGTCATGCAAGATGTATTGCTTCTGGTTTGAAATATATTTATGAAAAAAAGGAGTTCGATTATGTAATTCCGATGGATGGCGATGGCGAAGATAGACCAGAAGAAATTAAAAACTTTGTTGAATTGTCAAAGGAAGCTGGAAACAGATCTATAATTGGTGAAAGGGTTAAAAGATCAGAAAATATGATCTTTAAATTATGTTACCAATTTCACAAATTTTTAACTTTTGCTTTTACTGGGCAATCTATAAAATTTGGTAATTTTACATGTCTTTCAAAAGCAACTATTAAAAAATTGTTAGAAGAAAAAGCTACTTGGAATAGTTTTTCGGGATCCTTAAAAAAAATAGAAAAAGATTTAATTTTTTCTCCATCAATTAGGGGCAAAAGGTATTTTGGTCCATCTCAAATGAGTTTCTTTAAATTATTAAAACACTCATTATCAATAATAAGTGTATTTAGAAAAACAGTATTAATTCGTTCAGCTTTATTTATTGTTTTTTATATCTTGTTAATTAAAAATAATGCGTCAATCGTTACATCATTGCCTTTAGTTTTGTTATTAATAATGATTTATTCAATTTCTAGTTTAGCTTTAAGAGAAAATATTGAAGAATTTAATAATTCCTTAACAAATATCCACGATATTGATAAAATAAAATAAGTATGAAAAACTTTTTTAGAAAAGTTGCTTTTGGCATAGGGCCAAATGAAGAAGTTCCTTCTGATCCACTTAACTGGGCATTAAATCAAATTGATCAAATTCCTGAATTTTCATGGAAGGGAAAAATTCTTACAGAAAAAGAATTGAGAGGTCATTATAGAGATTGGGTTTACGGTGATAGAAAAGTTTTAAGAAAAAAATATAAAGATAATAAAAATCTTTACAAAGTTCATAAAGATCAATTAAGACATGAGACAGGACAAAAATTCTGGGAGTCGTTAGAGATATCTATTAGACATAATGAGGCAATAAATAGTAATAACCCAGTCCTCGCAAAACTATGGATGTTCTGGGGAAACTTTTTTGCAATCAGTGAAAAAGATTTTTTAGCTAATTATTCTACAGGTGCTTATCAAAGAGAAATAATCTGGCCAAATTTAAACCAGTCGTTTGAAAAAATGGTTTATGATGTAACTACATCATGGGCAATGATTCATCATTTAGATAACAGCGAAAGTGCAGGTCCAAAAAGTGCTACCGCTAGTGAAGATTGGAGAAGAAAAAAGAAGGAACCTGCTACAATAAATGAAAACCATGCAAGAGAACTTATGGAGCTTCATACAATTTCTCCTAAAGCAGGCTATACCCAAGAGGACGTGATTCAATTGGCCTATATAATGACTGGTTGGCAACACAGATGGAGTAAAAAAAATTTAGAAACAGGCAACATCTGGTTTAATTCTGAATATCATCAAATAGGGAAAAAGAATGTTTTAGGCAAAGAATATAAAAAGGGAAAAAAAGCTTTAGCGGTTGTAATTAAAGATTTAGTTAACCACCCTAATTGTAGAGACTTTGTAGCTGAAAGACTTTGTAGATATTTAATTACTGATGATCCAACTCAAGAGATGAAGCAACCAATTATTGATGCATTTCAAAAATCAGATGGTCATATACCAGAAATTCATAAGGCAGCTATAAAAGTTGCTTTCGAATACAATGATAAATATAAAAAATTTCAGACACCAGAAAATTGGTTTATTCAAGTTGCAAAAATTTCAGATTTAAATTGGCCACCCTCACCAGATTTAATGGATAAATACGAACTTGGTCAAAAACCGTTGGATTCACAACGTAAGCCTCAGCGGTTATTAGAAAATATTGGCCATCATCCTTATAGAGCAAAACAGCCAAATGGTTGGTCGGATCATTCCGATGATTGGATTTCACCAGAATTACTAATCAGAAGACTAGTTTATGCAAAAGCAAGCTTTAATTTTAATAAAATGGAAAATACCAAAAAAGCAGAATATTATGAAAAAATAGTTGAAAAAAACTTCAACAACCCAAGTAAAATTATGAAATATTTAAATCAGAAAAGCAGATCTGTTGCAAAACATACTTTACTTTTTAATCACCCGGAGTTTTTAAAAGCATGAAGATATCAAGAAGAGATTTTTTAAAAACTACTGCTCTAACTTCATTATATTTTGCTGGTTTTGGAGGAATAAGTAATGCAAATGCAGGAACAAAGAAGAATTTAGTAATAATTATGTTACGAGGTGGAATGGATGGCTTATGTGCTATTCCAGTTAAAGGTGACAAAAATTTTGAAAAATTAAGAAGCAAAATTAACCTCGATAGAACTTTAAAATTAACTTCTGATTTTGATTTACACCCTGCATTAAAAACATTTAAAAGTCTTTGGGATGAAAATTTAAGTGCCGCAGTGCATGCAACAAATATTCCATACACAGGTAGGTCACATTTTGATGGTCAAAATTTAATGGAGTCTGGAGGAAAAATTCCTTACCAAGAAAAAACAGGTTGGCTTGGAAGAGGAATGAAGACAGCAGGACTAACAGGAAAAGGATTAGCTTTAGCTTTACCTATGCCTTTATTAATTAGAGGTGTTCCAATGAACAACAACTACTTTCCTGTAGGTCGTTATCTGCCATATCCTAATACTTTAGAAATAATTAAAAGTGCATATGAAGAATATGATGAAAAATTGTTAAGCGAAAATTTAGAAATAATTTTAACAAGAGATTTTAATAATAGATCAAGTGATGATGCTTGGATTTTAGCCTCAAGTGCTGGAACTGAGTTGTCAAAACCAGATGGACCTAAAGTTGCAGTTTTTGAAGTAGATGGCTTTGATACGCATGCTGCACAAGGTGCAACTGATGGTGCGCATGCAGACTGCTTATCAGATTATGATAACATTATTAGATCTTTAAAATCATCAATGTCAAAAGAAGCATTTGATAATACTTTAGTTTTAACTCTAACAGAATTTGGAAGAACAATTAAACAGAACAGTAGTAATGGAACTGAACATGGTTATGGTTCGGCTATTTTAATGGCCGGGGGATTACTTAAAAAAGCACAAGTTCATACAGACTGGCCAGGATTAAAGAAAAAAGAATTATTCGAAGGAAGAGATTTAAATTCAACTATTGATGCAAGATCTGTCTATGCATCTGCAATGTCTAAAGTCTTTGATGTCGAATTTGAGAGAATTCAAAAAGACGTTTTTTGGGGTGATAAATTAAACAACTTATCCGATAAACTTTTTAAAGCCTAATCAAAAACTTATCCACAGCCTATAATTTGAATTGAAATAGTATTGTAGAAAATATAGCCTTCTCATCGATGAGAATTGAAGAAGAACTTAAGCTAGATTACTCTGATGTCTTGTTCAGACCTAAGAGAAGTACACTAAAAAGTCGAAAAGACGTCAATCTTCTTAGAACTTACAGATTTAAATATAGTAAAAATGAATGGTCAGGCATTCCTATTATGGCAGCCAATATGGATGGTGTAGGTGAATTAAGTATTGCTGAAAAACTAAATGATTATCAAATGATCACATGTTTAACAAAACAACATGACGTAAAAAAAATAAAAGAAAATAAAAATATTAAAAAAATCTATCCAAATATTGCTCTTAGCGTTGGTATTAAAAAAGAGGACTTTCAAAATTTAGATAAGGTTTTAAAAGAATTTAGTTTTTTTAAATTCATTTGTATTGATGTTGCAAATGGTTACTCAGAGCATTTCACAAATTTTATAAAATCAGTAAGAGATAAATATCCAACAAAAACTATTATTGCTGGTAACGTTGTAACTGCTGACATGACACAAGAATTAGTATTAAGTGGTGCAGATATAGTAAAAGTTGGAATAGGACCTGGAAGTGTTTGTACAACCAGAATTCAAACTGGAGTAGGGTACCCACAATTGAGTGCTGTTATTGAATGTGCAGATGCAGCTCATGGTCTTGGTGCTCATGTAATCGCAGATGGAGGATGCACATGTCCTGGTGATGTTGCAAAAGGTTTTGGAGGTGGTGCAGATTTTGTAATGCTTGGTGGAATGTTAGCGGGTCATGATGAAGGAAAAGGTAAAATAGTAAAAGTTAATGGATCTAAATATATTGAATTCTATGGATCAAGTTCAGAAGTTGCTAACAAAAAACATTATGGTGGGTTAGCAGATTACAGAAGTAGCGAGGGAAGAAAAGTTAGAGTAAAA
The DNA here is from genome assembly GCA_902588855.1 of uncultured Pelagibacteraceae bacterium. Lineage (GTDB taxonomy): Bacteria > Pseudomonadota > Alphaproteobacteria > Pelagibacterales > Pelagibacteraceae > Pelagibacter. Next base: position 36,409 of record CACIQS010000001.1, read on the forward strand.
TACAGAGGTAAAATAAACGATACAGTTTTAAATATTCTTGGTGGTGTAAGAAGTAGTTGTACTTATGTGGGAGCACCCTCACTTAAACAATTAAGTAAATGTACTACTTTTGTAAGAGTTTCTAGTCAATTTAATGATACTTTTATTAAATAAAAAATTATTAATTATTTTATTATCATTTTTAATCTTAACTAACTTTGCAAATTCTGAATCTAAATTTGGTGAATTAACAGAAATGCGTGATGAAAAAATGAGAGGTAAAGATGGTCAATGGGTTAGACCTCATCCTGGACCATTTATTTGGAATCATATTGAAAGTAAAAAAGGAAATTTCTTTTGGGATGATGTAGATCAATATGTTGTCTATGCACAAGAGCATAATCAAACAATTTTAGCAACTATTTGGCCTCATACTAATTGGGATCAAAAATCATGCAAAAGAAAAAAGGCCAAAAGTCCTTTTGGAAAACGTTTTACAAAATATTTAAGCAAACCATGTTCAATGGATGACTATAAAAACTTTCTTATAAAGTTAGTTGATCGTTATGATGGAGATGGGTCAAACGATATGCCTGGATTAACTAAACCTATAAAATATTGGGATGTAATGAATGAGCCTGAGTTTAAAATGTTCTTTAAAGGAAGCAAGGAAGACTTTATTGAAACCTTTAATTTTTCATCAAAAGTAATCAAAGAAAAGCAACCAGATGCAATGATTGTTATGGCTGGCGCAGCAGGTATGTTTCCTGAAAATAAAAAATATTGGAAATCTGTTTTACCAAAAATTAAGGATCATTTTGATATAGCAAATATTCATCACATTAGTGGTCCGGATGGACAATGTGATAAAGAACTTTGGGTAGATGAATTTGCTGAATTATTAAAAAGTGTAGATGTAGATAAACCTATTTGGTTAACGGAAGCAATGACTTGTGGTCCCCCAGTGAAAGCTTGGGTAAATGCCTTTTTAAATGGTGCTGAATTAATTATTGATGTTGGCATAAATGCTCCAGGAGCAAAAATGAGCAAGAAAAGTAGAAAAAAATTAAATGAATTTATTAATGAATATGATGGTTTTACATCAATAAAAAGTATTTCAGAAAAAAAAGTAGAGTTCACTTATAAAGATGGGTCTTCAAAAACTTTAGAGTTTTAAAAAATGAAAAAAATTTTATCCATTTTAATAATATTATTGTTAGTACCATCAATTTCATTTGCAAATAAGTGGCATATAAAAATGAAGAAAAAAGAAAAAAAGAATTTTGCCCATTATGTTCTTAAAGCACAGTCAGATAATAAAATGGTCTTTAATTTAAGAAATATTAAAAAACCAGATATTTATAAATTCTTTAATGAATATGAAGATTATTTAGGAGTCAAAGAAAAAGGGATAGAATTTAATTTAAAATACTCATTTGAGGGACACGAAAAAGATTGGATAAGATGGGGTACACCAGGTCATGCACAGAGGTTCCAAATAATGGAACCTTATAAAGAAACTACAAAAAAAAATAAGACTAAATGGTATAGACTTGGATATTTTGTACCAGCAGATATAAGAACAGATAAACATACGATCGGTTTATTTGATTTTAAAAAACTTTATGGTAAAGGTGAAAAAGCTCACGATGCATCATTTAATATAATTGATAACCGATTTTCATGGATCTTTAACTCATCAAATTATTTGGCTATTAAAAATGAAACAGGGTCTGAATATTTCTATTTTGATCACTACATTGTTAATTTAGATCAAAATTTTGTAAGACTAAAGGGTAAGTGGGTAAATATTATAATAAATGCAAAATGGTCTGAACAAGGTTTTTTACATTTATGGATAGATGGAAAATTAATTTCAAGTTATTTTGGTGATACATTAGGAGGTGCCTCAAGTGTGAGATTTAAGTTTGGACCTTATAGACATCATATGGACAATGCCACTAAAGAAGGTATAGAAATTCCTGATACCATTGTTAGATATTCAAATGTAGGTAAATCTGATAATTGTGAAGATTTATGGAGTGGTTGCTCAGAACTTATAAGCCAGTTATCAAATCAATCCCAAGTTAATGGTGCTCGTGCTGTAGTTTTGTGTACATCAACATCTTCACAATCTTCTTCTTGTAAAAATTTAGGCTATCCATCTAATCAAAGACCTTTTTGATTAACAGCAACCGCAGCTTTTTTTTGTAGTTTTTGGTTTATCGTCAGCTTTTACAGCTTCTAATTCTTTTTGTTCATCTTCAATAGCTTTTTGTTGCTTTGAAATCTTATCTTCAAAGTAATCATAAAGAGAGGCAAATCCTAACTTGGAGGCTCTTTTTTCCTCATAATTTCTTCGCCCTTTAAGGTTTTCAATGATTTTAACTATTTCTTGGTTCTGCATACTTTCTTTTTATTTAAAAAGGTAAATAATTCAACCTCTAAAATTGGCAAATTATAAACAGGTTTTTTTGTGTTAGGATGATGTGATGAATATAAGTCAAAAAAAATTAGAAAAATCTAAGGGCAGATTAGAAATAAAAATAAAAGATCAAAATTTACAAAAACTTTATCAACAAGGATCTTCAAAAGCTTTGATGCCAGATTTTCATGAAAATTTAAAACAATTAATGCTTATCAATACTGCTGGTGGAATTACTTCTGGAGATGAATATGACTACGAATTTGAAATTGATAGTTCGAAACTTTGTATTTCAACGCAAGCGGCAGAAAAAATTTATAGTGGTTTTGGTAATCCTGCTAATTTAGAAATTAACTTAAATTTATTAAATAATTCCAGTCTATTTTGGTTACCTAAAGAATTAATTTTATTTAATAATTGTAATTTAAAAAGAAAAATAAATTTTAATTTATCAAAAGATTCAAATTTACTTCTTTGTGAAAATATTATTTTTGGACGAACTTCTATGAATGAGGAGTTTAAAAAGGGATATTTTTCAGATTTTTGGAATATTAATGTTGATAATAAATTAATTCATACTGAAGCAATAAATACAGGTTTATTTGAAAAAAAATATTTGAATAGTTTTTCGACATTAAATTATAATTCTGCAGTTGCGACAATTATTATTGTAGGAAATAAATTTTTGAATAATGTGAATAATTTATCTGAAACTTTAACAAATAATGAAAATACAACTTCAAATTATTCTCACTGGGATAATAAATTGATCGTAAGACTTTTGTCTAAAGATAGTTATAATCTTAAATTTGCAATTGATAAACTTTTGTCTTATTTTTTTGAACGTTCAAAAATACCAAAAATATGGAACATATAAATGAAGCTCACTCCTAGAGAAAAAGATAAACTTTTAATAAGCCTTGCAGCAATTGTTGCAAAAAACAGATTATCAAAAGGAATTAAGTTGAATTATCCAGAAGCTATCGCTTTAATAACAGATTTTGTTGTAGAGGGAGCTAGAGAGGGCAAAAGTGTTGCAGAATTGATGGAGGCAGGAGCTCATGTCATTAAAAAAAAGGATTGTATGAAAGGTATTCCAGATATGGTCAAGGAAGTTCAAGTAGAAGCTACTTTTCCTGATGGAACTAAATTAGTAACAGTACACAAACCTATTAGATGATAATATTATGAAGCCAGGTGAAGTAATTACAAAAAACGAGGAAATTAACCTAAATAAAGACTCTAAAGTTACAAAAGTTAAAATTTCTAATTCTGGAGATAGACCCGTACAAGTTGGAAGCCATTATCATTTTTTTGAAACAAACAAGTATTTAGTTTTTGATAGGAAATTATCATATGGAAAAAGATTAAATATACCATCAGGAACTGCTGTTAGATTTGAACCAGGTCAATCTAAAGATGTTGAGCTTATAGAAATAAATGGATTAAAAAAAATATACGGGTTCAATAAGAAAGTAATGGGTAATTTATAGTGGCTAAAATTTCTAGAGCAGCTTATGCAGATATGTACGGGCCTACTACAGGAGACAAAGTTAGGCTCGCAGATACTGAACTATTTATTGAGGTTGAAAACGATCTAACCACTTATGGTGAAGAAGTAAAGTTTGGTGGTGGAAAAGTAATAAGAGATGGGATGGGCCAATCTCAAATTAGTAGAGAAAAAGGAGCTGCTGATACAGTTATTACCAATGCTTTAATAGTTGATGTAAATGGAATTTATAAAGCCGATGTCGGCTTAAAAGATGGAAAAATATTTGAAATTGGTAAAGCTGGTAATCCTGACACTCAATCTAAAGTAAATATTATTATAGGTCCAGGAACAGAGATAATTGCTGGTGAAGGAAAAATTTTAACGGCTGGAGGTTTTGACAGCCATATTCATTATATATGTCCTCAACAAATTGATGATGCTTTACACTCAGGTATTACAACTATGTTAGGAGGAGGTACTGGACCTGCTCATGGAACACTTGCAACAACATGTACACCTGGACCATGGCACATACAAAGAATGATACAATCTGCTGATGGTTTTTCTATGAATTTAGCTTTTGCTGGTAAAGGAAATTCTTCATTGCCGGAAGGTCTTGAAGAACAAATTCAAGCAGGAGCTTCAGCACTTAAACTACATGAGGATTGGGGTACAACTCCTGGAGCTATTGATAATTGTTTAAATATTGCTGACAAAAATGATGTACAGGTAATGATACATACAGACACTTTAAATGAAAGTGGGTTTGTAGAAAATACTATCAAAGCAATAAATAAAAGAACCATTCATGCTTTTCACACAGAAGGTGCTGGCGGTGGACATGCACCAGATATTATTAAAGTTTGTGGAGAGGAGTACGTTATTCCTTCTTCAACAAATCCGACCAGACCATACACAGTCAATACAATAGAAGAACATTTGGATATGCTAATGGTTTGTCACCATCTTGATAAATCTATTCCAGAGGATGTAGCATTCGCTGAAAGTAGAATAAGAAGAGAAACAATTGCAGCGGAAGACATTCTTCATGACATGGGAGCTTTTTCAATTATTGCATCAGATAGTCAGGCCATGGGTAGAGTTGGAGAAGTTATAATTAGAACTTGGCAAACTGCACATAAAATGAAAGTTCAAAGAGGAAGTTTACCTGAGGAAAAAGGGGATAATGATAATTTTAGAGTTAAGAGATATTTAGCGAAATATACAATTAATCCTGCAATCGCTCATGGGATTTCAAAATATATTGGTAGTATTGAAAAAAATAAACGTGCAGATTTAGTTTTATGGGACCCAGCATTCTTTGGTGCAAAGCCAGAGATGATTTTAATTGGTGGAAGTATAGCTTGTGCTCAAATGGGAGACCCAAATGCGTCAATTCCAACTCCACAACCAGTGTACACCAGACCAATGTTTTCATCATTTGGAACTTCTTTAGAGAAATCTTCAGTAATTTTCACAAGCAAACTAGCTCTTGAAAAGAATTCATTAAAAGATGCAAGTATAAGAAAAGACTTGTTACCTGTAGAAAATACAAGAGCTATTTCTAAAAAAGATATGATTTTAAATAACAAGTGTCCAAAGATTGAGGTTAATCCCGAGACTTATGAAGTAAAAGCTGATGGTGAAATAATTACTTGTGAACCAGCCAAAGAACTTCCTTTGGCACAAAGATATTTTATGTTTTAGCTTATGGATAATTGTTTTTTAATAGTAAATAAAATAGCCAAAAATAAAGCAAAAGATCACATATCTTTATCTTATGATGAGAGATTTTTAAGAAGAAAAAAACTTGTTTCAGATAATGGTTTTGAATTTTTAGTGAATTTACCAGAGACAAAATCTCTGTCAGAAAATCAAGCGTTTAGGCTTCAAAGTGGAAATTTGATTTTAATCAAAAACAAAAAAGAAAGTTTGCTTGAAATAAAAGGAAAAAATTTAATGCAATTAATTTGGCATATTGGAAACAGGCATATGCCATGCCAAATTGAAAAAGATAGAATTTTTATTCAGTATGATGAAGTAATAAAAAAAATGATATTAAAATTAGGAGGAAAGGTTAAAAAAGTTTCAAGACCTTTTAAACCAGAGGGAGGAGCATATGGAATTGGTAGAACCCATAGCCATAGACACTAAAATAAAAGATAAAAAAGATTTAAAAGAAGCTTTACAAATTCTTCAAACTTGGTTTTCACCATCATTTCCTGTTGGAAGTTTTTCATATTCTCATGGTTTAGAGGCAATGATTAATGATAATTTTATTAAGTCAAAAGAAGATATTTTGGATTATTTAAAATGTATCTTAAAATACGGAACAGGTAAAAATGATATCATTTTAATGAAACATGCTTATCAAGGAGAAGAGTTAAATGAACTGGCCTTATCTCTTTGTCCATCCAAAGAAAGAAAAATGGAGTCTATTGAAATGGGTAATGCTTTTAGAAAAGTGTTAGCTGATAGTTGGGATTTTAATATTCGAGAAAATACTGCTTACCCAATCGCAGTTGCTAGAGCAGCTAAACATTTTGATATACCGCTAAACTTAACAATAGTATCTTATCTACAATCCTTTGTATCAAATCTAATAAATGTTTGCATTAAACATATACCAATTGGGCAAAAAATTGGTCAGGACTGTATAATTAAAACTTATGACTTAATTAGAGAAATAGAAAAAGAAAGTAAAAATTTAAATTTAGAAGACTTAGGTGGAATTTGTTTTAATAGCGATATCTATAGTATCAAGCATGAAAATTTGAAAACGCGAATTTATAAGACATGAAAAATATAAATGGACCATTAAAAGTTGGAATAGGTGGACCCGTTGGTGCAGGAAAGACAAGCTTAACAGCTGAATTGTGTAAATTTTTATCAAAGAAAATTTCTATGGCTGTAATATCAAACGATATTTATACAAAAGAGGATGCAGAATTTTTAATGAAAGTCCAAGCTTTACCTCTTGAGAGAATTAAAGGAGTTGAAACAGGAGGATGTCCACATACCGCAATTCGTGAAGATGCTTCAATTAATATGCTTGCTGTAGAAAATATGAAAAAAAAATTTCCTGATCTTGATTTGATTTTAATCGAGTCTGGTGGAGATAATTTAGCAGCAACTTTTAGTCCTGAATTAGTTGATCTATCTATTTATGTTATTGATGTTGGTATGGGTGGAGATATCCCAAGAAAAGGCGGTCCTGCTATCCAAAAGTCAGATTTGTTAATTATTAATAAGACAGATTTAGCTCCTCATGTAGAAGTTAATCTTGAAACTATGAAAGAAGACGTAAAAAAGGCCCGAAATGGCTTACCCTATGTTTTTTGTCAGATGAAAAAGCAAATTGGCGTTGAAGATGTTGCAAAATTTTTATATTCATCAGGTGGTCTATAACAAATTTATATACAACAAAGTGTTTTTATGAAAAAAATATTCTTATTAATACTTGGATTATTACTTTGTACTAATTCTTTTGCTAAAACTAAATTTTCTGAAGTAAAAAAAGCTTTAAAAGAGGATGGATACGGAAAAGCTATTCCAGAAAAATTTCATCACTTGAATTCACCTAAAGCCATTAATCCAGTATCTGTAAGTGATTTTTCAATAATTGGAGATAAGTCAATTAGATTTGAGTCAAATGATGGTGAATGTTGGAAAGAACCTAAATGGAATGATTGTACAAATGATCGAGAGAGAACAGAATTATATTATAAGAAAAAACCTTGGAAAAAAGAACGATGGTATAGATTTTATATTCATCTACCTGAAGATTATAATTCAATTGCACCTGCAAAAATGTCTTTAATACAATGGAAAAGGCATAAGCCTTCAAAAGTTTTAGTAATGTTTCAGCATATGCATGGCGGATTAACTTTTAATAGAAATGGAGATTCGTTTAAGGACTCTTATGTTGTTTTAAAACGTAACGAAGAATTACTTGGAAATTGGACAGAGATTATTTTTAGTACAAATTGGCATCCTGATCCTGAAAAAGGTTTCATGAAAGTTTGGATAGATGGAAAACTAAAAGTAGATTTTAAAGGTGTATCAAATACTAAAAAAGGAAAAGAATTGAGTTTAAGATATGGATTATACTCTTCATCAATGTCTAGATATAAAAGAGTTTTTGAAACGGAAACTATGCCGCAAAGAGTTATTTTTTTTGATGGAGTCAAAGAAGAAAAAAGTTGTGAAAAATTAATTGATGAAACTAATTGTCAAAGTTTGAAATCTCAAACAATTAATGAATATGAATTTTTTATGTATGGAAAATACGATAAAAAATTGTACCCAAATTCAATAATGAAGTTTTCGAGTAACTTTTTAAAATAGTATTTAAAAATGCTAAGCTCTAATCGTTGGTAAACAATAAAAATCAGCGGTATCAATTTTAGAAGAATACTGCCTTCTCATGTTCCATTTTTTATGAACCCCGGCACTTGCAACACTTAAAGTAGATCTTCCATATCGGTGATTAGTATTATCAATTGATCGCATTAAACTATTTATTTTTTCATCTTTTTCAGAAGTAAATAAATTTGTTTTATCACTAGCATTCGATAATCCTGTCAGCATTACACCTGCTTTTTGATAACGATAACCATTTTTAAAAATACTTTCCAATATTGAAACTGCTGTTTTAACTGTTTCAATACTGTTGTTTGTTGCAATAGGAAAATCAACTGTCTTTGCATTTGAATAATAACCAAAGTTTCTTTGGAAAGGGCTAGTTCTAACAAACACTGTGATTGCTTTTGCAACCAAAGATTCTGATCTAATTTTTTCAGAGGCATTTAGACAATAATTTGCAACTGCTTCTTTTAATTCTTGGAACGTTTCAATTCTTTTTCCAAATGATCTTGAAACTACACAGCTCTTTCTTTTAGTAGTAGTTGTCTCTAAACCTATACAAGAAACTCCTCTGAGTTCCATTGCAGTTCTTGAACTTAGAACATTAGAAGACTTTTTGATCCAGGTATTAGATTTATTTTTTAATTGTTTAGCATTGTAAATTCCATGCTTTTGATAAAACTTAGTTAATTGTCTTCCAACACCCCAGACATCATTAATTTCAACTTTTTCTAAAATAGGATCTAAGTTTTCTATTCCAATTAAACTTGTCACCCCTGATTGTTTTTTCTTTGCAATATGATTTGCAACTTTACTTAAAGTTTTCGTATTTGCAATTCCAATACTTGTTGGAATGCCTGTCCATTGTAAAACTGTTTCTCTAATTTCTTTTCCAACTTTTTCTACATCTTGATCTTTAAAGTTTGATAAATCTAAAAACGCTTCATCAATTGAATAAACTTCTATTTCTGAATTAAATCTTTTAAGAGTTCGCATCACTCTTCTAGATAAATCTCCGTACAAAGAATAATTAGATGAAAATACCTCAACTTTATTTTTAAGAATAATATCTTTTGCTTTAAAGTAGGGTTCGCCCATTTTAATACCCAAAGCTTTTGCTTCATTTGATCTTGAAATGATACAGCCGTCATTATTAGATAAAACGACAACAGGCTTTCTTCTTATTTTTGGGTTAAATAATCGCTCACAGGAAACATAAAAAGAATTACAATCAATTAATGCTATTTTTTTAGTACGTTGAATGGATGACATAAGTAACAACCCCCCAAATAAAAATATCTTGTTCTTCATTAATTAAAATTCTGTCAGAAAACTCTTTAGATCCAGAAGTTAAAAATTTTTTATCTCTTTCTTGAACTAAAGTTTTAACCACAAGTTCGTCATGAACATTTGCAATCACCGTTGAAAAGTTTTTTGGTTTTAAACTTTTATCAACTACTAATAAGTCACCATCATTAATCCCAACATCGACCATGGATTTACCTTGAACCCTGATGATGAAAGTTGCTGGAACATTTCTTATTAAATGCATATTCAGATCAATATCTTCTTCAATGTAATCTGTTGCAGGAGAAGGAAATCCAGCACCTGCTTTATGTAGATAATAAGGGATTGTTAGTTTCATGTTCTTGTTTTGTTCTAATTTATAGACCATTTATGAAATACACTCAAGAGGTTGTATTTTGAGTCTGTAAATGAATCAAAAGTGAATCAAAACGTGAACATCCAATCCACATATTGTGGACTTGTGGATAACTTCAACCATAGATAGTTTAAGTTGATTATTTAAATATATAAATTCTAAGTTTAATTATGAATGTTTTAGATTTTGTAATGGTTGGTTCTGATGATCATCAAAAATCAGGTGATTTTTATGATGCAGTTTTTGAGCCTCTAAAATTAAAGAGAGTTTTGAAAACAGAAAAGTATCTTGGTTACGCTCATTCAAGTAATCCAGATAAAGTTCAATTTTATGTAACGCACCCTGTAAATGGTGAACCTGCAACTTTTGGAAATGGAACACAAATAACTTTATTAGCAGACTCTAAAGAAGCAGTAGACAAATTTTACGAGGTTGCAATTTCAAAAGGAGCAACAGATGAAGGAGCACCTGGAGTTAGAAAAGATGGAAATTATTATGGATATATTCGTGACTTAGATCGAAATAAGATTGCAGCTAAAAGTATTTTAAAATAAAAATAGGAGCTATATGAAACTAAATTGTCATTGCGGAGCTGTCGAAGCAGAAATTAATGCTACAGTTAATGAATTAGCAAAAATTGTAAGATGTAATTGTTCTATTTGTAAAAGAAAAAATGCAACAATGGGCATGGTTAAAAATGAGGATTTTAAAGTTACTAAAGGAGAGGATAAATTAAAACTTTATCAATATCATACTAAAGTTGCAAACCATTACTTTTGTATTGAATGTGGAATTTATACTCATCACAATCCAAGAAGTGCACCCGCTATGACTGGTTTTAATTTAGGATGTGTCGATGAGGTTAAAGTTGAAGATATAAAAGAAATAGCTCAATTTGATGGTCTCAACCATCCAATGGATCAAGAAAAATAAAAGTTCAATGCAATCTGCTGCTGACTGTTTTAAAAAAGTTAAAAGTGATTGTATAAAATTTATTAAATCACAAGAGACCTCAAAAGAAAAGTTTAGCAACAAAGATAAGATGCTTAAATCTTTTCTAATTCCAGTAAGTTTTTGGATTGCAAAAAAAGCAAATAATAAAAAACCTTTCTTTGTTGGTTTAGCAGGAGGACAAGGTACTGGCAAAACAACAATAAGCTCAATTATAAAAATTATATTAGAAAAATATTTTAAATTAAAAGTATTTAAAATTTCTATTGATGATTTTTATAAAACTAGAAAAGAAAGATCTATTTTGTCAAAAAAAGTTCATCCAATGTTAATGACGAGGGGAGTACCAGGGACACATGATGTAAAAATTATGTTGGATTTCTTTAAAAAATCAAAAAACAAAAACTTTAAATCAATTCAGTTACCAAGTTTTAACAAGGCAGTTGATGACCGATCACCCAAAAAAAATTGGTATAATATTAAAGAGCAACCAGATGTAATTATATTTGAGGGCTGGTGTGTTGGAGCAAGAGCAGAAGTTAACAAAACACTTAAAAAGTCAATTAATTCTCTTGAACGAACTAAAGATCCAAAACAAATTTGGAGAAAATATGTAAATGATCAACTAAAGACAAAATACAAAAAATTGTATTCTCAACTAAATTGTTTGATTTATTTAAAAGCTAAAAATTTTAGTTTGCTTCAGAAATGGAGACTTAAACAAGAGCACAAGTTATGGTTAAATACTAAAAATAAATCTAGTCATAAAATAATGAGTAAAGGAGATGTGATTAATTTTATGCAAACCTACCAAAGAATTACACAGAACATGTTTAAATTTGCTCCAAAATATTCTACAATTATTTTAAATTTAAATAGCAATCATCAAATTAAGACAATAAAATACAATAAATGAAAAAATTTTTATTAATTATCTTTTGCACAATCATTTTTCCATTAAGCGCATTTTCAGCTTCTTTACAAGAAGCACTAAAACAAACTTTTGATAATAATCTTGAGCTTCAAGCAGAGAGAAAAAATTTAGAAATTCAACAAGAAGTAATCAATATGTCTAGAAGTGATTTATTACCTTCTTTGACTCTTACAGGTAAAAAAAATTTTGAAGAAACAAATGAAATTACTACACAAGCTGGAGCAGATACATCAGTTACAGATGTAAACACAGGATCAGCTTCAATTAAACTTGAACAAACATTGCTTGATGGAAGTGGAAGAAAAACAGAATATGAAAAAAGTAAGTTAGGATTAAATTTAACAGAAGCAAAATTAATACAAAAAGAACAAGAAATATTCTTAAGAGCTATTGAAGCATACACAGGATTAATTTTAGCTTATGAAAAATTAAATATTAATGAGGAAAATGTAAATTTACTTCAAAGACAATTTGAATTAGATAATGCTAGATTAAGTAGAGGACAAATCACAGCATCTGATTTAGCACAATCGCAATCTTCTCTTGCAGGTGCGCAAGCAAGGTACATTGAAGCTCAAAATAATATAGTAACTAGCAAATTAAATTATGAAAATGTAATTGGAACTATTGCTGAAGAAGCAAAATTAAAAAAAATATATAATGTACAAGTAACAATCCCTAAAAATTTAAGTGAAGCTAAAAAAATATCTTTAGAGAAAAGTCCAGAGCTAATTATTGCTGAAATAGAATACGGTCAATCAGAATTAGATGTTAAAATTGCAAGATCTGATCTTTCACCAACAGCAAAAATCTCTCTAGAGAGAACTTATACTGATGATTTGAGCTCAACTTACGATGAAAGAGAAAAAGATGTTTTACAAGCAACTGTTTCGTGGCCTTTTCAATTTGGTGGAAAAAATAAATCTAATGTAACTAAAAATCTTCAAGCTAAAGGCATGAAAAGATTGTTGTTAGAAAATGCACAGAAAAATAATACGCAGTCAGTGACTTCTTCTTGGTCAACTTTACAATCTTCAAGAAGTTTTTTACAAGCTGTACAATCTCAAGTTAAAGCTTCAGAAGTTGCAACTGAAGGAATTAGCTTTGAATATGAAAGCGGATCTGGAAGGTCTACTTTTGATGTTCTTCAATCTAGATCAAACTTAATAAACGCAAAAATTAATCTTGCTGAAGCTGAAAGAAGCTATTTATTAGCTCAATATAGAGTTTTAAAATCAGTAGGACTTTTAAATAGCGACTATTTAAATCTTAAGTAATTCAGTCTTTTTTTATCAGCTAAAACAAAGATCTTGCCAATGAGAACAAAATGTGTACATTTATATCATGATTCGACTGTTAAAAAACGTAAAAAAAGAGGCAAAAAATGACGAAAAATAACCTAAAAGTAGTTAAATCTACTAAAGATCAAGAAATGGATGTTAAAGAAAAGAACAAAGCTTTAGATGCTGCAATAGCTCAAATTACAGATAATTTTGGAAAAGGCTCTGTAATGAAGCTTGGTGAAAAGAGAGCGATGGATATCGAGTCTGTTTCAACAGGTTCTTTAAGTCTTGATTTAGCTTTAGGTATAGGTGGATTGCCAAAAGGAAGAATTATCGAAGTTTATGGACCAGAGTCATCAGGTAAAACTACTTTAGCATTACAAGTTGTTGCTGAAGCACAAAAAGCTGGAGGCATTTGTGCATTTGTTGATGCAGAGCATGCTTTAGATCCAGTTTATGCAAAAAAATTAGGTGTAAATACAGAAGAACTTTTAATTTCACAGCCAGATACTGGTGAACAAGCGTTAGAAATCGCTGATACGCTAGTAAAATCAGGCTCTATTTCAGTAATCGTAATCGACTCAGTTGCAGCTTTAACTCCTAAAGCTGAAATTGAAGGTGAAATGGGAGATCATCATGTTGGTCTTCAATCAAGATTAATGAGTCAGGCTTTGAGAAAATTAACAGGTTCAATTTCAAACACAAACACAATGATGATTTTTATTAACCAAATCAGAATGAAAATTGGAGTTATGTTTGGAAGTCCAGAAACAACATCTGGCGGTAATGCACTTAAGTTCTACTCATCTGTTAGAATGGATATTAGAAGAATTGGTGCCATTAAAGATAAAGATGAAATTATTGGTAACTCTACAAGAGTGAAAGTAGTTAAGAATAAAGTAGCGCCACCATTTAAAGTTGTTGAATTTGACTTGATGTATGGAAGAGGAATTAGCAAGATGGGTGAATTAGTCGATCTTGGTTCTAAAGCAGATATAATTGAAAAATCAGGCGCATGGTATGCTTACAAGGGTGAGAAGATTGGTCAAGGTAGAGAGAATGCTAAGACTTATCTAGCTCAAAATCCTAAAGTTGCTGCAGAAATTGAAATGGCAATTAGAGAAAAAGCAGGTGTGATTTCTAAGAAAATAGAAGGAAATCCAATCGATCCTGAAAAATTGGAGAAAGAAAAGAAAGTAGCTGAAAAAGAAGAAGCTGAAAAAGCAGAAGCTACTCCTCCATCTAAAAAGAATTAATAGGTCATCTTTATTAATAAAAGGCGCTTAATTTAAGCGCCTTTTTTCCCTTCGATATCTAGACATAGAATAAAAAAGCTGTATTTTAAAAATATGGCAGACAAAACACTCAATGAAATAAGAAATACTTTCTTAAAGTATTTTGAAAAAAACGATCACAAGATTGTTGAGTCTAGTAATTTAGTTCCTAACAACGATCCTACATTGATGTTTGCAAATTCTGGAATGGTTCAGTTTAAGAATGTTTTTACAGGATTAGAAAAAAGAGATTATGTGAGAGCCACAACTTCACAAAAATGTGTAAGGGCAGGTGGTAAGCATAACGATTTAGAAAATGTTGGTTATACACCTCGTCACCATACATTTTTTGAAATGTTAGGAAATTTTTCTTTTGGAGATTATTTTAAAGAACAAGCAATTCATTATGCTTGGGACTTAATAACAAAAGATTTTGGAATAGATAAAAATAGACTTTATGTAACTGTATTTCATGAAGATGATGAAGCCTTTAATTTTTGGAAGAAAATAGCGGGTTTTAGCGATGATCGAATAATTAGAATTGCTACATCAGACAATTTTTGGTCAATGGGTGAGACAGGACCTTGCGGACCTTGCTCTGAAATATTCTTTGATCATGGTGATCATTTACCAGGTGGATTGCCTGGAACTAAAAATGAGGATGGAGATAGATTTATCGAAATTTGGAATTTAGTCTTTATGCAATTTGAACAAGTTACAAAAGATAAAAGAGTAAATCTTCCAAAACCATCTGTCGATACTGGTATGGGTTTAGAGAGAATTGCAGCTTTACTACAAGGCACACATGATAATTATGAAACAGATCATTTCAAAAAAATAATTAACTCAGCCTCAGAAATTGTAAAAGTTAAATCAGATAAATCTAATCTTTCAAGTTTTAGAGTTATAGCCGATCACTTAAGAGCTAGTTCATTTTTAATTGCTGAAGGTGTTTTACCTTCTAATGAGGGAAGAGGATATGTTCTTCGAAGAATAATGAGAAGAGGGATGAGACATTCTCATTTACTCGGATCTAAAGAACCTGTTTTTTATAATTTATTTGATACTCTTAAAAATGAAATGTCTGGAAATTATCCTGAATTAGTTAGAGCCGAGTCTTTAATTAAAGAAACTTTAAAAATGGAGGAAGAAAAATTCTTAGTTCTACTAGATAGAGGAATTAAAATTTTAAATGATGAAATATCTAAAATAGATAAAGTATTGCCAGGTGAAGTAGCTTTCAAATTATATGATACCTATGGTTTCCCATTAGATCTTACAGAAGATATTTTAAGAAATAAATCAATGTCAATTGATACTGAAAAGTTTCAATCTTTAATGAAGGAAAGTAGAGAGCTTGCTAAGAAAAATTGGAAAGGTTCAGGTGATGCAGCGGTTGAAGATATCTGGTTTGGAATAAAAGATAAAATTGAGCCAACTGAATTTTTAGGATATGAAACTAATCAAGCTGAAGGTGTCGTGTTATCTCTTTTAAAAGACACCAAAGAGGTAGATCACTTAAAAGAAAATGATGAGGGAATGATTATAGTAAATCAAACTCCTTTCTATGGTGAGTCTGGAGGTCAGGTTGGTGATACTGGTGAAATAGTATCAAATGATTTTAAATTTGAGGTAACTGATGTTCAAAAAAAACTTGGAGATTTATTTGTACACTACGGAAGGGTTAAGAGTGGATCTATAAAACTACAGGAAAGCGTAGAGTTAAAAATTGATGTGGATAGAAGAGACAATACTCGAGCTTATCACTCAGCAACTCATTTATTACACGAGTCTTTAAGGAGAGTTCTTGGTACGCATGTTACTCAGAAAGGATCTTTAGTGGAACCAAGCAGGTTAAGGTTTGATTTCAGCCATATGAAGCCAATTTTAAATGAGGAAATTGATAAAATAGAAGAGTTTGTAAACAAAATGGTTTCAAAAAAATCTGATGTAAAAACTAGATTAATGACACCTGATGAAGCAGTTGAAAATGGTGCTTTAGCATTATTTGGGGAAAAATATGGTGATGAAGTGAGGGTTCTTTCAATGGGAGACGAGGATGGAAAATATTTTTCAACAGAATTATGTGGTGGAACACACGTCAAAAACACTGGTGATATTGGTAAATTTAAAATCGTTAGCCAATCATCAATTGCCGCAGGTGTTAGAAGAATTGAGGCTTTAAGAGACAAGCAATTAGAGGAATATTTAAAAAATAAAGAGAAATTATCAAACCTATCTGCAGAAAAAGACGAAGAAACTATAAAAGATTTAAGTCAGCAAATTATTAAATTGGGAGGAAAACTAAGTTTAGAAGAAGCTGATCAAAAAACTCTAATAAAAAATTTAACTAAACAATTAGAAACTATCTCAGTAAATGCAATTTTAGATGATAAATCAAAAAATATTATTAAAGATGAAGAAATTAATGGAGTTAAGTTAAGACTTCAAAAAATAGATGGATTGCCTCCAAAAGAATTAAGAAAACTTGTAGATAAAGGTAAAAAGGATTTAGGCGAAGGTATTGTGGTTGTATTTGCAAATAAAGATGACAAGGTTGGATTAGCTGTTGGAATAACAGACAATTTAATCAACAAGTTTGATGCAGTTCAATTTGTTAAAGTTGGATCTGAAATAATTGGTGGTAAAGGCGGTGGAGGAAGAAAAGACTTTGCTCAAGCTGGTGGACAGGATCAATCAAAAATTGAAGAAGCTTTTGAAAAGTTTAAGAGTTTAGTTTAATTTCTTTTTTAAATTACCATCAATTTCGTCTAAAAATTGATTAGTAGTTAAAAACTTACTGTTGGGTCCAACAAGGATTGCTAAATCTTTTGTCATTGAACCATTTTCAACACATTCAATGCATACTGCCTCTAATGTTTGAGCAAATTTAATTAATTCTTGATTGTTATCTAATTTTCCTCTGTGAGCTAATCCTCTTGTCCATGCAAATATAGAAGCAATAGGATTTGTAGATGTTTCTTTTCCTTGTTGATGCATTCTGTAATGTCTAGTTACAGTTCCATGAGCTGCTTCAGCTTCCATAACTTTTCCGTCAGGAGTTAATAGAGTACTTGTCATCAATCCTAATGACCCATAACCTTGAGCCATAGTATCTGATTGGACATCACCATCATAATTTTTACACGCCCAAATATATTTTCCACTCCACTTCATTGCACATGCAACCATGTCGTCAATTAACCTGTGTTCATAAGTAAGATTATGTTTTTCGAATTCTCCTTTATATTCATTGTCAAAAACTTCTTGAAAAATATCTTTAAATCTTCCATCGTATTGTTTTAAAATTGTATTTTTTGTAGACATATAGACTGGCCATTTTTTAATTAAGCCATAGCTAAAGCACGATCTTGCAAAGTCTTGAATAGATTTATCTAAATTGTACATTGATAGTGCTACACCTGGACCTGTAAAATTAAATACTTCGTATTTTATTTCTTCTTTTCCATCCTCAGAAGTCCATTTAACTTCCATTTTACCTTTTCCAGGTACTTTAAAATCTGTAGCTCTATATTGATCACCAAAAGCATGTCTTCCAATAATTACAGGATCTGTCCATGAAGGGACTAACTTTGGTATATTTTTACAAATAATTGGTTCTCTAAAGACTGTACCTCCAATAATATTTCTGATTGTTCCATTTGGAGATCTCCACATTTTTTTCAAATCAAATTCTTCTACTCTTGCTTCATCTGGAGTGATTGTTGCACATTTAATTCCAACACCAACCTTTTTGATTGCATTTGCTGAATCTATAGTGATCTGGTCATCTGTATTATCTCTACTTTTCATTCCAAGATCGTAATATTCAATACCAAGATCGATATATGGAAGGATTAATTTGTTTTTAATAAACTCCCAAATAATTCGAGTCATTTCATCGCCATCTAACTCTACAACTGGGTTATTTACCTTGATTTTACTCATTAAATTAAATTTATCTTATTAATTGAATTTGATTGGTTTATATACATATTAATCGAAAAATTAGCAAATAGAAGAATATGTTTACCAAAATATTTCCAAAGATACACACTGAGGGTTACAAGTTTATTGTAATCGCAGGTTTCATTACAATCATCTTGTTAATAGTAAATGGATTTTTAGGATTAATAGGATTGTTGTTAACAATATGGGTTTATTATTTCTTTAGAGATCCTGAAAGAGCAATCATTGGAGACGACAATTATCTAGTAAGCCCAGCTGATGGAGAAGTGATTAAAGTTGAAGAGGTAGATGGACCAGAAGAATTAAACTTAGAAAATAAGAAATTTAAAAAAATTAGTATCTTCATGAATGTATTTGATTGTCATGTAAATAGAACCCCATGTTCAGGACAAGTTGAAGATATTTTATATAAGCCAGGAAAATTTTTAAATGCTTCATTAGACAAAGCGAGTGAGGATAATGAAAGAAACTATTACAAACTAAAAGATAATCATGGGAATGATATTGTTGTAGTTCAAATAGCAGGTTTAGTTGCAAGAAGAATTGTGTGTGAAACTAATAAAGATCAGACACTTAATCAAGGGGATCGAATTGGGATGATAAGATTTGGAAGTAGAGCAGATGTTTACTATGAAAATTATGAACCTTTAGTTAAAATAGGTCAAACTGCAATTTCAGGTGAAACTCTATTAGCCAAAAGATAGATATGCAACAACCAAAAAAAAATTTCAAAATAGTTTCTGAAAAAAGAAGCGCAAGAGTAATTTTGCCTAACATGCTTACACTTATAGGTGTTTGTATCGGTCTTACTTCAATAAGATTTGCATTGGATGAAAGATATGAGTTTGCAATTATAGCAATAATAATTGCTGCTGTAATTGATGGTTTAGATGGAAGAATTGCAAGATTAATTAAAGGGACATCAAAAGTAGGAAAAGAGCTAGACTCTTTGACTGACATGATAAGCTTTGGTGTTGCTCCAGCATTTATAATGTATTTTTGGAAATTAAATGAACTTGGAAGATTTGGTTGGTTAATTTGTTTAATATACGTAATTTGTGTTGCATTAAGATTGGCACGTTTCAATGTAAATACTGGAGGAGAACCATCCTGGAAAGATAATTTTTTTGAGGGCGTTCCATCTCCAGCAGGTGGAATTTTAGTATTAACTCCGCTGATATTTAGTATGTCTAGTATTGAATTATTTAAAATAGATTATGCAATTATTGTCCCAATATTTTTTATAATTACTTCTTTTTTATTGATAAGTAAGTTTCCAAGTTATTCATTTAAAAAAATTGTAATACAAAGAAAAGCTACAATATTTTTATTATTCAGCATTGTTTTATTTTTTGGATTATTATTGATTTATCCTTTTAATGTAATTTCAATTAGTGCAATAATTTATCTAACTTTATTACCTATTAGTTTTTACCATTATCAAAAACTTAAAAAAGAAAACGAAGATGCTAGTCAAATATATGACGATGACCAAGAAGATATTCTTTAATGAAAAAAAATGTAATTATTTCTTTAGCGGATGCAAATTATTTTGAATTATTAGATGAATTAGTAAATTCTATAAAGAGATTTAAAGAGAGTGAAAATACTGCAATTTGCATTTTAGATGCAGGATTAGAAGAGAGTCAAAAAACAGCATTAGCAACCAAAGTAGATGAAATTAAAAAAGCAGATTGGGATATTGAGGTACCTGCATTTAAAGTTAAAGGAAAAGAATGGCTAAAAAGTCAGGTATCAAGAGCTTTTTTAAAAAATTATTTTCCTGGATATAGTAAATATATGTGGATTGATGCAGATGCATGGGTCAATTCATGGGAAGCGATAGATTTATATTTTAAAGGATGTGAAAATAATAAACTTTCAATAGCAACATCAGCTGACAGAGCTTATGGAAGAGTTTTAAGAGCTGAATGGGTATTTGGAAGTTTTGCAAGAATTAAATCTCAAAATTACAAACATGCAAAGTCCTCAGGTTTTTCTGAAAAAATTGCAAGAGAGGTAGCTTTAAAACCTCATTTGAATATTGGTGTCTTTGCATTAGAGGCAAACGCTGAACACTGGGAAGTTTGGCAAAGTAATTTAAAAAAAGCACTTTCATCTGGAAAAATTTGGGGATCTGAACAAATTGCTATGAATATTACAATTTATTCTAACAAACTACCTGTGGAGATTTTGCCAGCATATTGTAATTGGACACATATAGATGGTATGAAATTTAACAAGGACAAAGATACTTTTGTTGAACCTTATTTGCCAAATCATGAAATAGGAATTGTTCACTTTGCAGGGAAAAATAACGATCAAATAAGAAACGATAAAAATTTCATTTCCAAAATTAAAACTTTAGACGGAGATGTAATTGAAAAAAAACTTAGGTTTTTAAAATAATTGAAAAAAAATAAGATATCTAAAAATTGGGTTAATAAACAACGAAGAGATACTTACGTCAGACAATCGAAAGTCGATGGTTATAGAGCTCGTTCTGCTTACAAGCTTATAGAAATTGATGAAAAATTTAAAATTTTTAAAGGCGGATTAACAGTTATTGATATTGGAGCTGCCCCAGGAAGCTGGTCGCAATATGCAGCAAAAGCATCTAAAAATGGAAAATTGATTTCAATTGATTTAAAAAAGATGGAGCCGATTGGCTCAAGTCTTCAAATACAAGGTGATTTTACCGAAGAAGGTTTTCAAGAAGAAATAAAAAAAAACGCAACCTCTAAAGTGGATGTTGTGATGTCAGACATGGCTGTAAATACTACTGGGATTAAAAATATTGATTCAATTCAAACAGGTGAACTTTGCAAAGAAGCAATGGTATTTGCTAAAGATTTGTTAAATGAAAATGGTTATTTTATTTCTAAAATTTTTATGGGTGGAACTTTCAACGAAATAGTCGCAGAGGGTAAAAAATATTTTAAAGAAGTTAAGGTTTTTAAACCTAAATCAAGCAGAAAAGATTCTAAAGAAAGTTTCATAATTTGTAAAAAACTTAGATAGAGACTTTAAAATTAAAAGGAATCATATATAAAAGATCATGGTTCCTATAAAAGAAGCACTCACCTTTGATGATGTAACACTAGCCCCGAAGTATTCGGAAATATTGCCATCTGAAGTAAATACATCAGTAAATTTAACAAAAAACCTAAAGCTTAAAATACCACTTCTGTCTTCTGCGATGGATACTGTTACGGAAAGTAATATGGCTATTGCAATTGCTAAAGCTGGAGGAATAGGGGTTATTCATAGAAATTTAGATATCAAAAAACAAATATTAGAAATTAAAAAAGTTAAAAAACAAAAATTATTAGTTGGTGCGGCTGTTGGAGCTTCAATTGCTGAGTTTGATAGAGCAAAAGCTATTCTTAAAGAAGGTGTTGATTTAATTGTAGTTGATACTGCTCATGGACATACAAAAAAAGTTGGTGAAATAGTTAAATATATAAAAAAAATTAAAGGTAAAAATATTGCTTTATGTGCAGGCAATATTGCTACACCTGAAGCAGCAAAATTTTTAATTAAATTAGGGGTGGATATTATTAAAGTTGGTATTGGACCAGGATCAATTTGTACAACCAGGTTGGTAGCAGGAATAGGTGTTCCACAATTAAGTGCAATTTTATCTGTAAGAAATGGACTAAAAAACAAAAATGTAAAAATAATTTCAGATGGTGGAATTAAATATTCTGGAGATTTGGCAAAAGCTTTTGCAGCAGGTGCAGACGCTGTAATGATAGGTTCTTTGTTTGCAGGTACAGATGAAACACCTGGTAAACTAATCAAAAAAAATGGAAAATTATTTAAGAGTTTTAGAGGAATGGGATCAGTAGGTGCTATGAACAAAGGCTCAGCAGATAGGTACTTTCAAAGTAAGCAAAAAGATACATCTAAATATGTTCCAGAAGGAGTAGAAGGTTTTGTAAAATACAAAGGAGATGTTGGCAGCATTATATTTAAATTAATTGGTGGTCTTAAATCATCTATGGGCTATCTTGGTTCAAAAGAAATTGTAAAATTGAGAAATAAACCACAATTTATTAAAATTACTAAAGCTGGATTTTATGAAAGTATGGTTCATAATGTTGATGTAATTAAAAATGATAGTAAATATTAATGAATAAAATTTTAAAATTAACTTCACTGATAGTTTTAATTTTTTCAATTCAATCGAGTTCATTTTCAAAAGAAAATTTTTTTAATGAAGCGATTAAATTGTATGAAAAAGAAAAATATGAGGATGCAAGATTTTTATTTGAGAGAAATATTGTATTTAATCCAAAGGATGCAAATTCATATTTATACTTAGCAAAAATTTATAATCACGAGGAAGATCAAAGAAAAGAGGAATACAACTTAGAAACTACTCTATTAATTGATCCTCAAAATGAAGAAGCTATTTTAATGCTAATGAAAATTGCCCTTGAAAAATCTAATTACGATAAAGTTAAAGAATTATCTGAAACATTTGTTCAAGTATGTAAGTCATTATGTGATGAAAATAATGAAATTTTAGAGTCTTTAAAAAATTTAGAACCAAGTAATGAGTCTTGATAATAGCCTTAACAAAATCTTAATTGTAGATTTTGGTTCACAATTTACTCAATTGATAGCTAGAAGAATAAGAGAACTGGGTGTTTTCTCAGATATCGTGAGTCATAAAAAAATTAAACTTAATCAAATTAATCAAAGCGTAAAAGGTATAATTTTATCAGGAGGTCCACTGAATGTTTATCAAATTAATAAGTATTCATTTGATAAAAAAATTTTGGAATTAAATATTCCTGTTCTTGGCATTTGTTTTGGACATCAAATATTATCTAAACTTAATGGGGGCAGAGTTAAACAATCAAAGCATCGTGAATTTGGTTTAGCAAATGTAATTAAAAAAAATAATAGTCTCTTAACTAATAATTTTTTTGGTACAAAAAAATCTAAAGTGGTCTGGATGAGCCACGCTGATCAAGTGTCTAGATTACCTAAAAATTTTAAAGTAATTGCTTCAAGCTCAAATTCAAAATTTGCAATTGTAGAAAATAAAATCAAAAATTTTTATGGTGTACAGTTTCATCCAGAGGTAACTCACACAGAGAACGGAAAAAAACTGATTAGTAATTTTATTTTTCTCATTTGTAAAATTAAGAAAAATTGGTCTTCAAAAGATCAAAAGAGACAATTAATTAAAGATGTCAGAGTTCAAGTTGGAGATAATAAAGTAATTTGTGCATTATCAGGTGGTGTAGATAGTAGTGTGGTTGCTCAATTATTGAATAAAGCAATAGGAAAAAAACTATATTGTATTTTTGTTAACACTGGATTGCTTAGAAAAAATGAAGAAGTTCAGGTTGTTCAAACTTTTAAAAAACGACTAAAAATGAATTTAATCTACGTGAATGCTGAAAAGGAATTTTTAAGTAAATTAAATAATGTATCCGATCCAGAGAAAAAAAGAAAAATTATAGGAAATCTATTCATTAAAATATTTGAGAGATATGCAAAGAAAATAAAAAATGTAAAATTTTTAGCACAAGGAACGTTGTACCCAGATTTAATTGAAAGCAAGTCTGTTACAGGGAGTCAAACTTCTAAAATAAAGTCTCACCATAATGTGGGTGGTTTACCAAAAAAAATGAACTTAAAGTTAGTAGAGCCATTAAAATTTCTATTTAAAGATGAAGTAAGAAAATTAGGTTTAGAGTTAAATTTAAGTCATGAAATAATTTCACGACATCCATTTCCTGGCCCTGGTTTAGCAATCAGAATGCCTGGTATTATAACAAATGAAAAAATTAAAATTTTAAAAGAAGCTGATCATTATTTTATTCAGGCTTTAAGAGATCACGGGCTTTACCACAAAATTTGGCAAGCATATGCAGCATTACTTCCAGTAAAAACAGTTGGAGTCATGGGTGATAATCGAACATATGAATATTTATGTTTACTTAGAGCAATTACCTCTGAAGATGGAATGACTGCAGATTTTTATGAGTTTAAAAAATCTTTTATGCAAACTATTTCCAACAAAATTGTTAATAGCATAAGAGGAATTAATAGAGTTGTTTATGATATTACTTCTAAGCCTCCAAGCACTATTGAATTAGAGTAATTTTAATTATAAAAACACCTTATGAAATATTTACATACAATGATCAGAATTAAAGATGTAAATGAATCTTTGAGATTTTTCTGTGAAGGACTTGGTTTAAAAGAAACAAGAAGAATGGAAAATGAAAAAGGAAGATTTACTTTAATTTTTCTTGCAGCTCCAAATGATGACAAAGCAGAAATTGAGCTAACATATAATTGGGATGGGGATGAACTAGGAGAAGGTTCAAGAAATTTTGGTCATCTTGCATATAGAGTAGATAATATTTATGAAACATGCCAAAGATTAATGGACATGGGTTACACTATAAACAGACCACCAAGAGATGGTCATATGGCATTTGTTAGATCACCTGATAAAATTTCAATAGAAATATTACAAGAAGGTAATTTAGAACCAAAAGAACCTTGGTCTTCTATGGAGAATACAGGTACCTGGTAACATTTTTTAATGTGGATTGAGAAGTTTAACAAACCATATAAAGAAAAAATTAAAAAATTAACTTTTAACTTTGCAGACATTAAAAAAGGTGAAACAATGCTAGTGTCGTCACCATCATCGATAGCTAAATTCATAAAAAAAATTCCAAAAGGAAAAAAAAAGACAGTTATTGAAATGAGAGATGCATTGGCAAAAAAAGCTAAAGTAAACAAAACATGTCCTGTTTCTACAGGAATATTTTTGAGAATTGCTATAGAAGCATCATTAGAGGAACAAAGAAAAAAAAAATTAAAAAAACCCAACCTTCCTTTTTGGAGAATTATTGATGAAAAAACTGCAGTTGCAAAAAAACTATCTATATCTAAAAAGCTCTTAAATACTTATATAAATCAAGAATTAAGAAATGAATAAAATTAAAAATTTTATACGAAAAAAAAATAAGTCAAAAATAGTTAGTCTAACTGCTTATTCAAAAAATATTGCCTCAGTTTTAGATAATTATTGTGATTTGATTTTAGTAGGGGATTCACTTGGATCAGTTTTATATAATTATAAGTCTACTAGAGAAGTAACTTTAAATACTATGATTGAACACTCCAAGAGTGTTCGTATGGGTATTAAAAAAAGTTTAATGATTGTTGATATGCCTCATAATACTTATCGTAATCCTAAAGAGGCATTGAAAAACGCAAAATTAATTATGAAAAAAACTAAATGTGATGGGGTCAAATTAGAAGGAGGAAAGAAAATTATAAATACTATTAAAGCATTAGTTAAAAATAATATTCCTGTAATGGGTCATATAGGAGTTTTACCTCAATCAGATAAAACATTTAAATTTAAAGGTAAAAATCAAAGTGAAAAAGAAAATATTATGAGAGATGCTGAGTTACTTGAAGAAGCTGGTTCTTTTTGTATGGTTTTAGAATGTGTTCAAACATCATTGGCAAAACATGTAACTAAAAGAGTAAGTATTCCAACAATTGGGATAGGTGCATCCAGCAATTGTGATGGTCAGATCTTAGTATTTGATGACTTGATAGGACTTAATCCAATTAAATTAAGATTTGTAAAAAAGTATATAAATATAAAGAGAGAAATATCAAAAGCAGTTTTTAAATATGCAACTGAGGTTAAAACAAAAAAATTTCCCTCAAAAAAATATTCTTTTAATTAGAAGTATTTTTTAAATTCTTCATTAATTTTTAATATTTCAAGATCTACCAAACCACCTATTATTAATTGTAGACCAACAATTAAAATAAATATTAAACCAATGTATGCTATCCAGATATGTTTTTGAATATAATTAGCCATGTAAGTGGCTAATGCACCTGTAAGAACGACTGATAAGACAAGACCAAAAATCATGTAGCCAAAGTATCCTTGAGCAGCAGCAACAACTCCTATGACATTATCAAAACTAATCATCAGATCAGCAAATAATACTTTACCTATACTATTTATATATGAAGGTTGTTTTGTTTTTTTAATTGAAGGTTTTATATTTTTAATATCAACAAGGTCTTTTCTTAAATCATTAACTATCCATACTAACAACAAACCTCCTAAAATTTTTATAAAATAAAATTCAAATAAAAAAGTAGCAAAGATTGCAAAAAAGATTTTAAAAACAAATGCTCCAATTACACCCCATAAAATAATTTGTTTTCTATTTTTAGGAACAAAATTTGATGCAATAGAACCAACTATCACAGCATTATCTGCAGTTAAGATAATAGTGATAAAAATAATTTGGGTTAGAATTATGAGCTCTTCAATCAATATGGTTAAATATTATTTTAATTTAAGGAGATTGCAATCAAAAGAATAAAAAAAGGCGGTCAAAAAATTTGACCGCCTTAATAATTGTATTCTTTTTAAATTATCTTTCAGACCAAGTAGGCATAGGATATTTTAACTCACAAGCTGCTAATTCAAATGGATATACAGTACAGTATTTTCCATTTTGAACTTGCATTAAAATACCTCTAGTCTTCTCGTTTTGACCATCTGCACCAAATTTAATTCCTCTATAAGGAACAATTAAAGACTCAGATGACATATCTAGATTTACTAGAGCTTGCCTGATTTTCTCAGGATCTGTTGATCCAGCATTATTAATTGCATTAGCTAAAGCCATAAAACCTGTAAAAGCTCTTGCAGGCACATCTGATAAATCTCTTCCACCAGAATGTGTTTTAAACAAGTCGTTTACAGTTCCAATCATAGGAATAGTTTTTGCTAAGTCAGTATTAAAAGGTGATCTTGTAATTACACCTTCTGCTTTGCTTCCCATTGTATCTATGAATTTAGGATCTGTATAACCTGCGTTTTGAGCAACTAAAAGTTTAGGATTATAATCAAGTTCTTTTGCAGTATTTAAAAATAAATATGCATCAGCTGTATAAGATGAAGGCAATAAAACATCTGGGTTTTTTGCTTTCAATCTTTGTACTTCAGAACTTAAAGTTGTTGTTTTAGCTTTGTAGCTGATTTTTTCTATAACATCATAACCTTGTTCTTTAGCCATTTTGTTTTGAGTTCCACCACTATCAGAACCCCACAATGTATCTTCATGAATAATACCTAGTGTTTTTAACTTATTACTATTCTTTTTGTTAAAGTCGTTCATGAATTCAAACATAAGCTGAGTAAACTCACCATCGTGTGGAGTAACTCTGAAGAAGTATTTAAATCCTCTTGTTGTTAATTTTGGAGAAGTAGACTCACCATTTACCCAAGGTATTCCTGCTCTCTCAGAAACTTGACTTGCAGCACCAGTTACTGATGAGTAGTAAGCTCCAAACATTGCATGAACTTTGTCAGAATTTAACATTTTTTCAGTTTCACCAACGCCGATATCTGGTTTCCCACCATGGTCTCCAACAACGATAGATATTTTACCACCGTCTAAACCTTTTAATCCTGCATCTTTTGCAAGCGGCATACCTGGAATGTTATGACTATTATTGATGATATCTAGTGCAGTTTTAACTGCCGCGACAGCATCTTTACCGACCTGAGCAACAGGTCCAGTAAGTGGATAAAGTACTCCAATTTTTACATCTTCTGCATAACTAATTGCAGGTGCAGACACTAATGAAAAAAAAGTAAATACTGTAAGAATTAATTTTCTCATTTATTTCCCCTCTGTATTTGTTTTTATAAACTAACATTTTAATACTATTCAATTGACCAATTCAATGGTTTATTATTTTATTATTTCTATACTGAAGAAGTATTTGTTTAATATATACATTCTTTATATATACTTAATTAATAAATCAAATGACTTCTGAAATTATCATTCAAGCTATAGTCACAGGATTAATGATGGGATTAATTTATGCATTAATCGCAGCAGGCTTAAGTTTAATCTTTGGATTAATGGAAATTGTAAATTTTGCTCATGGAGAGCATTTGATGTTGTCTATGTTTTCATCATTTTGGCTTTGGTCTTTATTTGGTTTGGATCCATTGTTTTCAATTCCAATAACTATACTATTGTTAGCATTCTGTGGGATCATCACTCATTATTTTCTAATTCGATATATCCTTAAAGCAAAAATGCTTATCCAAATTTGTGCTACATTTGGGTTGTCTATTTTTATTAGATCAATTGCTCAATTATTATGGACTCCAGATTTTAGAAATGTTGATAAGCCCTTATTAGAAGGGCGTATTGAAATTGGATCTGTATTTATTGGCCAACCCCAACTTTATGCAAGTCTTGTTTGTTTAGTTGCATTTTTTGGTTTGTATTGGTTTGTAACAAAAACAGAAACTGGATTAGCGCTTCAAGCAACAGCACAAGACAGACACGCAGCAGAAATTTTAGGAATTCCATCCAATAAAATGTTTGCAATAGGTTGGGCGATTGGACTTGGTTGTGTGGGAGTAGCAGGTGGAATGATGGCAAACTATTTTTTTATTTTTACTGATGTTGGTATTAATTTTGCATTGTTTGCTTTCGTTGCTGTAGCACTTGGTGGTTTTGGAAGTATCATTGGATGTTTATACGCTGGTATAATTATAGGATTAGTCGAATCTTTAGGTGGATTATTGATCGATCCATCATTTAAACTTTTATATGTATTCGCAATTTATCTTTTAGTTGTGATTTACAAACCTCAAGGTCTGTTTGGTAGGTATTGATGGATAGTAGGTTAGAATTTGCAAAATCAGAACCGATTTGGAATACAAATAATAGAGTATTTTCAATTATTGCTGGCTTAATTATACTTTTGTTTGCACTTCCGCTTTTTGGGATGAATTCATTTTATCTGCATTTATTTATTATGATTTTTATGCACGCAGTTATGGCTCAATCTTGGAATGTTATAGCAGGTTTTTCTGGTCAAATTAGTTTAGGTCATGGAGCATTTTTTGGAATAGGTGCTTATGCAACTTCATTTTTTTATATGGAGTACGGAATAACACCTTGGATAAGTATATTTTTTGGTATGTTTGTTTCAGCAATTTTTGCTGTCTTAATCGGTATACCAATGCTCAGATTAAGTGGTCACTACTTTGCAATTGCTACTTTATTAATTGGGATAAGTTTCCAAGTAGTCTTTCAAAGGTGGGATTTAGTAGGAGCCGCATCAGGATTGTGGGTGACAATGACACCGGAAGATTCTTGGTTTGCATTGCAGTTTCATAGCAGTAAAGTTCCTTATTATTATGTATTTTTAGTTTTCTTTTTAATCACGTTCTTTTTAGTCTGGTTATTGAGTAGATCCAAATTAGGTTACAGATTAAGAGCAGTTAGAGACGATCCACAAGCAGCATTAAGTTTATGCATTAACGTTTCAAATTATAAAATTATAGCTTATGTGATTTCAGCAATGATTATGGCTCCTATGGGAAGTTTGTTTGCTCAATATATTTTAATTATCGATCCAGATAGAGTTTTTAATATTGAGATATCAATTATAGTTTTATTAATCACAGTGCTGGGTGGAATCGGAAATGTTTGGGGTCCAATTATAGGCGCTTCAATCCTTGTACCAATTTCAGAATATTCAAGAATTTATTTAGGAGGTACAGGTGGAGCTGTCGATTTAATTTTTTATGGTTTGATATTAATGATTATTTGTATTTTTAGACCTAACGGCCTGATTTCATTTATCCCAAAAGATATTTTAGAAAGAAAGAAACAACGATGAAAATACTAACAGTTGAAAATCTAAGTAAATCTTTTGGTGGTATTCATGCAAATAGGGATATTTCTTTTGACGTTGAAGAAGGATCTATTTTAGGAGTAATAGGACCTAATGGTGCTGGTAAATCTACTTTATTTGATTTGATTACTGGTTTTACAAAACCAGACACTGGAAAAGTAAGATTTTTTGACAAAAATATTTTTGGAATTAGTCCTGATAAAATAAGCAACCTTGGAGTAGGTAGAACTTTTCAAAAACTAAAACCATTCGCAGATCAAACATTACTTGAAAATGTCATGATAGGAGCATTTGTAAAAGAAAAAGATATTAAAAGAGCAAGAGATAGAGCCTTAGAGATTATTGATTTTGTAGATTTGATTGAGAAAAGACATCACTTTGCAAAAGAGTTATCAACTGGACAAAGGAAAAGATTGGAAATGGCTAGAGCTATGGCTATTGATCCTAAATTACTTTTGATGGATGAAGTAACAGGAGGTGTAGATCAAAAAACCATTCCTGGGCTTGTTGAACTTGTTAAAAAATTAAAAAAGACAGGTGTAACGATTATTACAATTGAACATAATATAAATATTATCATGGAAATTTCTGATAATGTTCTTGCATTAGATCAAGGTAAACGAATTGCATTTGGAGAACCAAAAGAAATTCAAAACAATAAACTAGTAATAGATGCTTACCTAGGAACTTTTGATGCTGCTTGATGTAAAAAATATTGATGTTTTGTATGATGATTTTCAGGTTATCTGGGATGTTTCAATTAACGTAAATAAAGCTGAAATGGTTGCACTTTTGGGGCCAAACGGATCTGGTAAAAGTACTGTTTTAAATACTATAAGTAATTTAGTTGAACATAACAAAGGAACAATCACTTTTGATAATACCTTAATTTCAAATATACCAACTCACAGGAGAACTGAATTAGGAATTTCACATGTACTAGAAAGGAGAAGAGTGTTTCCTCATCTTACTGTTAAACAAAACCTTTTATTAGGAGCTTGGCACCCAAAAGCAAAAGAAGAGTTATCAAATTCTTTATATAAAGTTTATAAAATTTTTCCAAAGTTAGAAATTAGATCAGACCAGTTAGCAAAAACAATGTCTGGTGGTGAGCAACAAATGTTAGCTATAGCAAGAGGAATGATGGGTTTGCCTAAACTTTTAATGGTTGATGAACCCTTTTTAGGTTTATCGCCAATGGTTATGAAAGACCTAATTAAAATTTTTAAAAATATTGTTGAAGAGGGAATTTCAATTTTATTTGTAGAGCAAAATGTAAGACTAGCTCTTAGTATGGCTGATAGAGGCTATGTTTTAGAAAGTGGAAGATTAGTTATCGATGGTAAATCAGAAGATTTAATTGATAATGAAAAAGTTACTAAAGTTTTTTTAGGAAATTAATTAAAAAGCAGCTAGATCGTTATTTAGTTTATCAGTTATAAGCATTTTTCCAGGACTATGAGTGATACAAAAATCAGGTTTTGAATTTTCTAAAACTGATTGTGGGGTTACACCACAGGCCCAAAATACTGGTATTTCATTATTTTTTATTGTTCTTGGTGGATCACCATATTCAGGTTTCATTATATCTTTAATTCCAATTTCGTCAGGATTACCAACATGTACAGGTGCACCATGTACAGCTGGAAACCTAGAACTAATTTGAATTGATCTAATTGTATCCTTTGAATTTAATGGTCTCATAGAAACAACTAGTTTCCCCGAAAACTGTCCTGCAGGTTCACAATCTATTGAAGTTTTATACATCGGAACAATAGTATTATTTTCTATATGTTGAATTGGAATACCAGCCTCAATTAAAGGCAGCTCAAAAGACATTGAACATCCAAGAACAAAAGTTATTAAATCTTCATTCCAATATTTTTTAATATCATATGGTTCGTCAATTAATTTTCCCTTTTCCCATACTCTATATTGAGGAACATCAGTTCTAATATCGATCTCACCAAGATCTTTTAATGAAGCATTTCCTTTTGTACCAAATCCAATTAATGGACAAGGTTTAGGATTTTTTTGGCAGAAAGATGCAAAATCCATTGCATACTTACTTGGTAAAATACAAAGGTTACCTTGGACATATTTATTCGCGGACCCAGCAGTCTGTTCAGTATATTTATTTTCTCTTATTACTTTACGAGCTTCAACTGGGTCTTGAATATCGAGCATATAAATTAGTATTTAGATTTTTTTGTACCCTCAATAATTTCTTTTAATTCAGTATACTCTTCACAATTACAGTTTTCTAATATTTTTAACCTTTCTTTTGCCAAGTTTAATCTATTAGTGGCAACATATAACTCACCTAAATATTCATTTATACCTATATGATTAGGTTCAATCTCTAAACCTTGAAGATAATATTTTTCACCATTTTCATAATCACCAAGTTTTCTAGTAGTGAAACCTAAATAATTTAAAGTATCAGCTTTGTTTGGTTTTTCTGAGTTAGATTTTAAAAGAAGTTTTTGAGCTTTAGCATATCTTTTTTTTGCTTTCTCAAGTTTTCCTTTTGCTTCATATTTTTTTGCAAACTTAATTGACTCTACAGCTTTATCATAATTTGATTTTACTTTTGAAGAAGTAGAACCAGATCCAGCAGAGAAAGAATTTGTAGTAAATAATGATAAAATTAAAATTACAAATAGTTTTCTAATCATTTTTAAATTTCTCCATTTTATTTAAAGGTCTTAGTTTTAATCCATTTTCTATCAGGTTTTCTCTAATTGATTTTGCTGTAGATAACGAACTTTCGTTATCTCCATGTATGCATACCGAGTCTATTTCACAAGGGATCTGCTTTCCGCTGTGACAATTAAGTGACTGATTTTTAACCATATTTAATACGTGTTTTTTTGCTTCTTCTGGATCAGTAATAAGAGCGTGTGGTTTTTTTCTTGAAACCAAGTTACCATCATCCTCATAGTTTCTGTCAGCAAAAATTTCACAAGCTATTCGCATGTTTAGTTTTTTCGCTGCTTCTTCCATTTTAGACCCAGTGGGAACCAAATAAATTAAATCTTTATTTATTTCATTTATCGCTTTTGCTAAAGTAGTAGCTAAATCTATATCCTCACAAGCCATATTGTTTAATGCGCCGTGTGGTTTTATATGAGTAACATTTTCTCCATGATCTTGAGCAATTTTTTGTAGAATTTCATATTGATCAATAATCAAATGTCTTACCTCAGAAGGTGGAAGATTCATTCTTTGTCTTCCAAAATTTTCAGGATCATTAAATGAAGGGTGTGCTCCAATACTAACACCATTTTTTTTTGAAATTTGTACTACTTGACTCATGGAGTCATAATCACCTGCATGATAACCACATGCGACATTTGCAGAATTAACTATTTCAAGTAAATCTGGATCATACTTATTTGAATGATGTTTTGA
The DNA here is from genome assembly GCA_902588855.1 of uncultured Pelagibacteraceae bacterium. Classification (GTDB taxonomy): domain Bacteria; phylum Pseudomonadota; class Alphaproteobacteria; order Pelagibacterales; family Pelagibacteraceae; genus Pelagibacter. The sequence continues at coordinate 69,909 of CACIQS010000001.1, forward strand.
TTTTTCACCTAAATCGCAATTTATATTAATTTCCATAGTCTCTCATATTAAGTATAACATGTCATGATAAAAAACATATCAAATCTTGGTGACGCAGCTTTGTACTGTGATTTTGGTAATGAAGTAAATAAATCAATTAATTCACAAGTAATAAAATATTTTAAAACTATTAAAGAAAAAAAATTTGAAGGGATAAATAATTTAACACCTTCTTATAATAAATTAATTATTTCTTATGATCTAAAAAAAACAAATTTTAAAGAAGTTAAAAGTTATGTCGAGAATATAAATGCAGAAGATCCAATTGATATAAATTCTAAAAAATTAGAAATTCCAGTTTGTTGTCATGAAAATTTCTCAATGGACATAAAAAGATTGGAAGAAATATTAAAATTAAGTAGAGAAAAAATTTTAGAGAATTTTTTAAATAAGGAATATTTTTGCTATATGACAGGGTTTATTGCTGGTATGCCTTTTCTTGGTGACTTAGATGAGAATATGAGAGCTCAACGTTTGGAAACTCCAAGAGTAAAAGTGCCCAAGGGATCTGTTGCATTAACTGAGCAATTTGCAAACATTTATACATTTGAAAGTCCAGGTGGATGGAATATTTTAGGAAACACACCTTTAGATGTCTTTGATAGTTCAAAAGAAGACAAACCAAATCTAATTAACCCAGGAGACACAGTAATTTTTAAGGAAATTACTTTAGATCAGTATAAAAATTATAATGAGTAGTAATTATCTAGATATAATCAGACCTGGTATTAATACTACCTTTCAAGATAAAGGTAGGGATCATCTTTATCATATTGGCATTCCGTTTAGTGGCGCTATGGATAATAGAAATTATCTTATAGCTAATAAACTTGTTAATAATAATTTAGACTCTGCAGTTATAGAGTTTGCATATCAAGGGCCTCATATAAAATATTCTGGAGAAAAAATCAATTGTGCCATCACTGGAGATGTAATTTTTTCAATTAAAAAAAAAGATAATGAAATAGAGGGCAATTGCTATCAAAGCTATCAAATTGAAAATGGAGATGAAATTAATATCATTTCTACAAATAAATCAGTTTATGGATATTTAGCATTAGGTGGAGAACTAGATTTAAAATTTCAATGGAATAGTTGTTCTATAAATACGAAAGCAAATATTGGATCCAATGATGGAAAAAAATTAGATGTAGGTCAGAGAATTAATTTAAAAAAAATAAATTCAAATAAAGATATAAAAAAAATTAATTACAATAATACCAAAATAGAAAATATTAGGGTAATGAGAGGTACAAATTTTGATTATTTTTCAGAGCAAGGAAAACAAATATTTTATGAAAAAGAATTTATTGTGTCAAAACTTTCTGATAGAATGGGCATGAGGCTTGAGGGTCCTAAAATAGAGAATATTGTTAATACCAATATTAAATCAGAGGGATTAATCAAAGGTGTTATTCAGGTACCAGCTGACGGTAATCCAATAATAATGCTCTCAGATCATGGAACTGTTGGTGGTTATCCAAAAATTGGTGTTGTGGCTAGTGTTGATTATGATCGATTAGTACAAATGGTACCAGGATCAAAAATAAAATTTAAAGAGATTAATTTATCTGATGCAGAGACTTTATTTAAGTTATATGAAATGGAAACTCAAAATTTACTATCACAAATTTAATGAATTTTTTATCAAAAATACCTGGACCTTTTTTAGTTTTTTTAGGAGCTTGTGCATTAAGTTTTGGAGGTTTAATCGTTAAGTCTTTTGAGGGATCTACACTTTGGCAAATATTATTTTGGAGATCACTTTTCTTTATTGGAGTAATTACAATTTTTTTAACATTTACCTACAAAGGAAAAATTTTTAGTGCTCTTTATAAATCTGGAATTCCAGGTTTATTTGGCGGTATGATTTTATCTATTGGATTTGCTAGTTATGTATTTGCTATGTACGAAACAACAGTAGCTAACGCAAATTTTATAATTCAAACTCAAGCTTTGTTTTTAGCAATTTTTGGTTATGTTTTTTTAAAAGAAACAATTTCAAAAATTACATTAACTTGCATTATTACAGCAGTAATTGGTATCATTTTAATGTTAGGAAGTTCACTGACACCAGGTCAAATGACTGGAAATTTAGTTGCATTCATTATGCCAATATCATTTGCGATCTTAATTTTAATTGTTAGAAAATACCCAGAGGTCGATATGATACCTTTACAACTCGTTGCTGGAATTTTTGCAACGTTAATAGGTTTGTTTATGTCACCGAGTATTATTGTATCAACAAATGATATTTTTTTAGGATTTATTGCAGGATTTTTTCAAGTTGGACTTGGCTTTATACTTATAACCATTGGAGCAAGATCAACATCTTCAGCTTTTGTTGGAATAATTATGTTAACTGAAGCTGTCCTAGGACCTATGTGGGCATGGATATTTGCAAACGAAAATCCACCACTTACTGTACTTTTTGGGGGAGCTGTCGTCATATCAGCGGTAGTTATGCAGTTTTTGTCTCCATTACTTGTCAAAAAACCTAGCTAAATAAATTTTACATAAACATTTTAAATGTGTTATAAATTTATACACGGGAGAGACTACTTTTGTAGCGCCGAAGGAGCAACCACCCCGGAAACTCTCAGGCAAATGGACCGTACATATTAACTCTGGAAAGAGAATTATTCTCGCCGAAGGAGCAAATCTCTCAGGCACCAAGACAGAGGGGGCAAAGAAGAGTTAATATGGAAATTAAAAAAACATCACTAAATAAACTTCATCAAAGCAATAAAGCTAAGTTTGTTGAGTTTGCTGGTTATGAAATGCCTATACAGTATAGCAAAGGTATTATTGAAGAGCATAAATTCACAAGATCGCATTCAGGAATTTTTGATGTATCTCATATGGGCCAGCTATTTATATATGGCGATGAAACCTTAACAGAAGAATTAGAAAAAATTTTTCCATTAGATTTAAAAAATCTAAATCAAAACTGCTCTAAGTATAGTTTTTTAATGAATGAGGATGCGGGAATTTATGATGATTTAATCATCACTAAAATAGAGGAAGGGTATTTAATTATCTTAAATGCTGCATGCAAAGATAAAGATTTTGAAATTTTATCTAATTTACTAGGTTCAAAATTTAGAATGAATTTAGATAACGATAGATCTTTGATAGCAATTCAAGGACCCAAGTCAGTTGAAATTTTAAACTCAATCATAAATGGGGTTGATCAACTAAATTTTATGACAGGAAATTGGTTTGACTCTGATAATCAAAAATTATTTGTCACAAGATCAGGTTATACAGGGGAAGATGGATTTGAAATTTCAATATCTAACGAAAATGCTGAAAAATTTGTAGAGAATTTAATAAAAAAAGGAGCACAACTTATAGGACTTGGGGCAAGAGATACCTTGAGATTAGAGGCTGGATTGTGCTTATATGGTCACGAGTTAGATATAAATAAAACACCAGTTGAAGCAAACCTTAAATGGGCAATATCAAAGTCTAGATTATCAAATGGTGGTTTTATAGGATCAAAAAAAATTATGAACCAAATACAAGATGGAGCAAGCCAAATAAGAGTAGGCGTTAAACCAGAAGGTAGGCTGATTGCTAGAGAAAAAACTAAAATATTTGATGATACAGATACACAAATCGGCGAGATAACTAGTGGCACGTTTGGGCCAAGTGTAAATGGTCCTATAGCGATGGGTTATGTTAATAAAGAGTTTTCAAAAGTTGATACAAAAATTTTGCTTGAGGTAAGAGGAAAAAAACATCCAGCAAATGTTTGCGCATTACCATTTTATAAAAAAAATTATGTGAAAGGAGTAAATTAATGAGTGAAGTAAAATTTTCAAAAGAACATGAGTGGATTACTTTAGAGGACGATGTAGCCACAATAGGAATTACAAAACATGCAACAGAAATGCTTGGCGACATAGTTTTTGCAGAACTTCCTGAAAAGGGGTCTAATGTTGAAAAAGATGGTACTGCAGGAGTAGTAGAGTCTACAAAAGCTGCTAGTGATGTTTATACTCCAGTTAGTGGTGAGATAGTAGATACAAATCAAGCCATTGTAGATGATCCTTCTAAAATAAATGAAGATCCAGAGGGTTCAGCATGGTTTTTTAAACTTAAAATGAAAGATCAATCTGAAATGGATAGCCTAATGAACAAAGAAGAATACGATAAATTTGCAAAGGAGAGTGCTAGCTAATGTTACATAACTCACAAAAAGACTTTTTAAAAAGACACATTGGACCTTCAAATGAAGATCAAAATAAAATGCTGAAGGAGCTTAATTACAATTCATTAGATGATTTGATCAAAAGCACAGTTCCAGAAAAGATACAATTGAAAGATGGATTAAATATAGGCGAGTCTAATTCTGAGTATGAAGCATTAAGAAAATTGAAAGCAATTTCAAAAAAAAATCAAATTTATTCAAATTTTATCGGTATGGGTTACTACGGAACATACACCCCATATGTAATTTTAAGAAATATTTTAGAAAATCCAGGTTGGTACACTTCTTATACTCCTTATCAGCCTGAAGTAGCACAAGGAAGATTAGAAATGCTTCTAAACTTCCAACAAATGATTGTTGATTTCACAGGCATGGATATTGCAAACGCATCTTTGCTTGATGAAGGAACAGCTGCAGCAGAAGCCATGGGATTAAGTCATAGATTAAATAAAAAGGATAGTAATTTAGTATTTGTTTCAGAAAATTGTCATCCACAAACAATTGATGTAATTCAAACAAGAGCAGAGCCAATGGGATTAAAAGTACTTGTTGGTGATGAAGATAAAGTATTAGACCAATTAAAAGAGGATTTAGTTTGTGGAATTCTTCAATATCCTGGAACTTTAGGTGACATCAAAGATCCAAGTGAAGCTATTAGCAAAATCCATAAAAAAAATGGAAAAGCTGTATTAGTTTCTGATTTATTAGCTTTAGCACTTCTTAAAACACCAAGAGAATTAGGTGCTGATATTGCAGTTGGAAGCTCTCAAAGGTTTGGAATTCCAATGGGTTATGGTGGACCTCATGCAGCTTTCTTTGCAACTAAAGACGAGTTCAAAAGATCTATGCCAGGAAGAATTATTGGTGTGTCTGTTGATAGACATGGAAATAAAGCTTACAGATTATCACTTCAAACAAGAGAACAGCATATTAGAAGAGATAAAGCGACAAGTAATATTTGTACGGCTCAAGCATTGTTAGCAATCGTTTCAGCAGCATACGCCATTTACCATGGACCAGAGGGAATAAAAACTATTGCAGAACGAGTATCACAATTAGCTAAAAATTTTGCAGATAAACTAAAACAATCTGGATACGAAATTTATTCAGATCATTTCTTTGATACAGTTACAATTGTAACAAAAGATAAAACTGATCAAATCTATAAAAATGCATTAGATCAAAAAGTAAACATTAGAAGAGTAAATTCTGAAATGTTAGCTGTTTCTTTTGATGAAAAGAAAAATGTTTACAGAGTAAATCAATTATTAAAAATTTTTAATGCAGCTGAATCAATTAAAAAGGAAGATCCAACAGTAAGTTTGCCAAACTTACCAAAAAATTTATTGAGAACTTCAAAATATTTAGAACATCCTGTTTTTAATTCATATCATTCAGAAACTGAGATGCTTAGATATTTAAAAAAATTAGAAGATAAAGATATAGCTCTTAATAGAACTATGATTGCACTTGGCTCATGTACCATGAAATTAAATGCTACTGCAGAAATGATACCTATTTCATGGAGAGAATTAGCTGAACCTCACCCGTTTGTTCCAGTAGAGCAGATGGAAGGTTACAGAGCATTATTCACTGATCTTAAAAATTGGTTAAGATCCATTACTGGTTTTTCTGGAGTTTCACTTCAACCTAATGCAGGTGCTCAAGGAGAGTATGCGGGATTAATGGTAATTAGAAAATATCATTTAGATAGAGGCGAAGAAAACAGAAATATATGTTTAATACCAAGTTCAGCACATGGAACAAATCCTGCTAGCGCTCAAATGGTTGGAATGAAAGTTGTAGTAGTTGATTGTGATAAAGAGGGAAATGTTGATTTTGATGATTTAAAGAAAAAAGCTGAAACGCATTCAGAAAATCTTGGAGCATTAATGGTTACATATCCATCTACTCACGGAGTATTTGAAGAAAAAATTACAGATATCTGTGAATTAATTCATAAACACGGTGGTCAAGTTTACATGGATGGTGCAAATTTAAACGCACTTGTTGGTATCGCGAGACCAGGAAATTTTGGTCCAGATGTTTGTCATATAAACTTGCACAAAACATTCTGTATTCCGCACGGAGGAGGAGGTCCGGGAATGGGACCTATTGCATGTAAAAGACATTTACAGGTTTATTTACCTAATCATCCAGTTGTTAAAGATTGTGGACCTGCCACAGGAATAGGAGCAGTTTCAGCTGCACCTTGGGGAAGCTCAAGTATTTTATCAATTTCCTGGATGTATATTAAAATGATGGGCTCTGAAGGTTTAAAACTAGCTACCCAAGTCGCGATATTAAACGCTAATTATATAGCTCATAGACTTAAAGATCATTTCCCAATTTTGTACAAAGGTTCAAATGGCAATGTCGCTCATGAATGTATTATTGATATTCGATCAATTAAGAGTGAGACAGGTATCACAGAGGAAGATATTGCTAAAAGATTAATCGATTATGGTTTCCACGCACCAACAATGTCTTGGCCAGTTGCAGGAACTATGATGATAGAGCCAACAGAGAGCGAAAGTTTGTCTGAGCTTGATAGATTTTGTGATACTTTAATAAATATCAAGTCTGAAATAGATATGATTAAGTCTGGTGAGTTTGATAAAGTAGACAATCCTATTAAGAATGCTCCTCATACGGACATAGAACTTGCATCAGATGAATGGAATCATAAATATACAAGAGAGCAAGCTGCTTATCCTGCCAAGTTCTTAAAAACAAATAAATTTTGGCCACCAGTTGCAAGAGTGGACAATGTTTATGGAGATAAGAATATATTTTGTACTTGTCCAAGTATGGATGAGTTTAAAGAAGACGCGGCATAATAATTAATGAAAATTGCCGTAGTTGGTTCTGGTATATCAGGCTTAAGTGCTGCATATTATTTATCAAAAAAACATGATGTAGATCTTTTTGAGAAAGAAGATCATTTTGGTGGTCACTCTCATACAATAGATTTAATTTTTGATGAAAGGAAAGTATCTGTAGATATTGGTTTTATTGTATTTAATTTTCAAACTTATCCAAATTTAATTAATTTTTTTAAAGAAAATGATGTTCAGATAGAAAAAAGTGACATGTCCTTTTCTGTATCAGTTGAAAACTCAAGCTTTGAATATTGTGGAAAGGGTTTGAATGGAATTTTTTCTAACAGATCAAATTTATTCAATATTAATTTCTTAAAAATGTTTTTTGATATCATCAAATTTTATAAAAATAGTGATCAAATAAATATTACAGATCAAAAATTAACTTTAGGTGAATATTTAGAAAATAATAAATTATCAAAAACATTTATTGATTACCATATTATCCCGATGGTGTCTGCAATCTGGTCTATGCCTCCTTATGAAGCAAGCAAGATGCCAATTACATTCTTTTTAAAATTTTTCCAAAATCATGGGCTATTTAAATTAAAAAATAGACCTCAGTGGTATACTGTAACCAACAGAAGCAGGACTTATGTTAATAAAGTAATTTCAAAGATAAGTGGTGAATACTTTAAAAATTACAAAATAAAAAAAATTATAAGAAAATCTAAAGGATTAGATTTATATTATGGTGGTGAGAGTGAATTTTTTGATTATGACAAAGTTGTAATAGCAGCTCACGCTGATGAAGCTTTAAAGTTGATTGATAATCCTACTAATGAAGAGACAAAAATTTTATCTAATTTTAGTTATAAAGAAAATATTGCATATATTCATACAGATAAAAGAGTGATGCCAAAAAATAAAAAGGCATGGTGTTCATGGAATTCATCCATAAATGACAAAGATTTGGAAAAAAACTCTATTACATATTGGTTAAATCTTTTGCAAAATCTCAAATGTGACCAGGATATTTTTTTAACTCTTAATCCTTATTTTGAGATTGATAAGAATAAAATACTTAGAATAGTTAAATTTACTCATCCTTATTATGATCAACAAGCATTAGATGCTCAATCAGAATTATCTAGTTTGCAAAATAAAAAAGATTTACTTTTTTGTGGGAGTTATTTTGGTTACGGTTTTCATGAAGATGGAATAAAATCATCTATTGAAATGCTAAAATACTTAAATGATTAATTCATGCATATATAATGGGAAAGTAATCCATAAACGTTTTAAACCTAAAGAACACTATTTTAAGTATAGCGTTTTCTCACTTTTAATTGATTTATCTGAATTGAAAAAAATAGATCAGGAGATCAGTTTCTTTTCATTGAATAAATTCAATTTAATTAGTTTTTACGAAAAAGATCATGGTGAACGTGATGGATCTTCTCTTGAAGAATGGGTAAAGAAAAATTTAGAACAAAATAAAATAGAAACTGCAAATATAAAAATTAAGCTGCTTTGTTATCCAAGAATTTTTGGTTATGTATTTAATCCTCTAAGTATCTTTTTTGTTTACAACCAAAATAATAAATTAATATCTATTTTATATGAGGTAAAAAATACATTTAGTGAGCAGCACACTTATGTATTTAAAGTAGAAAATGAAAATAAATTAATCCAAAATAATTGCTCTAAAAAATTTCATGTTTCACCTTTTATAGAAATGAATTGCAAGTATTTTTTTAGAATTCTTAATCCTGATGAAAAACTTTCTGTAATCATTGATCAATATGATCATGAAGGCAAAATTCTATTTGCATCTCAGGATGGTAAAAAAACTGAGTTAAATAGCAGTAAATTATTAAAGTCTTATTTAAAACATCCTCTAATGACTTTTAAAGTAATATCAGCAATCCATTTTGAAGCATTTAAATTATGGATGAAAGGAATTAAAATTATTAAAAAAAAAGTAAAAATAAGAAATAACTTAACAGTAGAAAATTAATGTTAATAAATAAGACAGCAGATAAATTAGTTTTTGCATTTTTAAGCAAGATTAAAAATGGATTCCTCGAAATTACTACCCATGATGGTAAAATTTTAAAATTTGGTGATCCAGATCAATCTTTAAAAGCAAATATTAAAATAAAAAATCCTAATTTTAATTATAATTTAATTAGAGGTGGTAGTGTTGGTTTTGCTGAAAGTTATATGCGAGGAGAGTTTGAAACTGACAATCTTTCAGATTTAATTGAGTTAACAGCTAGAAATATTCAAGTGATATATAAATTCTCAGGTTTGCTTGATCTACCTGCAATTAATTTTATAAAAAATAAAATAATTAAGAATACAAAAAATCGAAGTAAGGAAAATATTGCAAAACATTATGATCTTGGAAATGATTTCTTTTCATTGTGGCTAGATGATACTTTAACTTACTCTAGTGCAATTTTTGATGATAATTCGAAAAATTTAAGTGTTGCTCAAAACAACAAGTACCAAAAATTAATTAATCTAATTAACCCTAGTTCTGGAGATAAAGTATTAGAGATTGGGTGTGGTTGGGGTGGTTTTGCAGAATATTTGGGTAAGAAATACGATGTGAAATTAGACTGTATTACTATTTCTAAAAAACAATTCGAATATGCAAAAGAGAGAATTTATAAATGTGGTCTGAATGAAAAAGTAAATATTGAAATTAAAGATTATCGAGATCTTCAAGGAAAATATAATTCAATTGCTTCAATAGAAATGATCGAAGCAGTCGGGCAAAATTATCTAGAGAGTTATTTTAAAACAATTAAAGATAATTTATCAAATGGAGGAAAAGCTGCAATTCAGGCAATAACAATTGACGACAGTTTATTTGATAGATACAAAAACAAACAAGATTTTATTCAAAAATATATTTTCCCTGGAGGATTTCTTCCGAATAAAAATAGCATTAATAGATATGTTTCTGATAACGGTTTAACAATTAATTCATATATTTCTTACGCTGATCACTATGCAGAAACTTTAGCAATTTGGAGAAAAGAATTTTTAAGAAAGTGGGATCAAATTAAAAATCAAGGATTTGATTTAACATTTAAAAGAATGTGGGAATTTTACCTATCTTATTGTGAAGCTGGATTTAAATCTAAAAATATTGATTTGATACAATTTTCAATGCAGAATAAATAACGGTAAATATTATGAAAATATTAAAAGCAATTTCATTGCTAATTTTAGCATTATTAATTACAAGTTGCTCAAATAATAGTGCTATGAAACCAGAAGATTTTAAAAATAAAGAACCTAGATTAAAAATTGAAGAATACCTATCAGGAAGTGTGAAAGCCTGGGGTGTTTTGCAAAATAGATCTGGAAAAGTTACAAGACAATTCTCAGCTGATTTAGATGGCACATGGGATGGTAAACAATTAATTTTAAAAGAAAAATTTAATTGGGATGATGGAGAAGTTCAAGATCGTGAGTGGACAATTACTAAAATAGATGAGCATAATTACGAAGGTACAGCAGGGGACGTTGTTGGAAAAGCGATAGGTTATTCTTATGGGCCTGCATTTAAATTTGAGTATGTTTTATTAGTTCCAGTTAAAGGTAGAGAATTAAAAATTACTTTTGATGATTGGATCTTTAAACAAGATGAAAGAGTTGCAATCAATAGAGCTACAATGACAAAGTTTGGATTTAAAGTTGCAGAACTTACTGTTGTATTTGTGAAAGATTAATTATTTCTTTTGAAACTTAGTCATCCTCCCTACTAATTTAAAATAAAGTTTACTTGGAAGAAAACTAAATAACTTTAAAGTTAAAGTAAGTGCTTTTGGAAAATGAATCTCAAAAACATTTTTATTAATTAAGCCATCATAAATTTGATCAGCTGCAAATTCAGGTGTCTTTAAAAATGGCATTTTAAAATCGTTTTTATCTGTCATTGGTGTTTTAATAAAACCGGGGGAAACCAAACAAACTCGAACATTATATCTTTGAAAATCAAAATATAAACTTTCTGCTAAGTTATTTAGTGCAGATTTCGATGGCCCATAACCAGTTGAATTAGGCAATCCTCTATAACCAGCAATGGATGAAACTATAGTAATTATACCATTTTTTCTTTCTCTGTAATATTGCTCTACTGCTTTAATGGAGTTTACTGTTCCAAAAAAATTTACTTTGAAAACATCTTCCATTTGTTCAACATCGATTTCTTTTTCTTTTTTTGGATTCCATGTACCAGTTGAAAAAAAACATATATCAATATTTTCAAACTTAGTTTTAATCTGATTAAAAACTTCTATACATTTTGCTTTGTCAGTAACATCTAAAGGAAATGATGAAATATTTTCATAATTTTTTGAAAGATCATCTAAAAGTTCAACTCTTCTTGCAGAAACAGCGACATTCCATCCTTTGTTTGCAAATTTAATTGCTAAGGCTTTGCCAATTCCTGTACTACCGCCAGTTATCCAAATAGTTTTTTTACTCATTTTTTGTTATGTATAAACATTATGTTAAAAAATAAAATTGTAACATTTATATTATTTCTTATCATTACATTTTCAGCCTCATTAATCGGAGGATTAGCTACAGTTACTTTCAAGGAGCCTTGGTATTCTTTATTAAATAAACCTGTTTTTAATCCACCAGATTGGGTGTTTGGTCCAGTATGGACAATTTTGTATTTATTGATGACAGTTTCTGTTTGGATGTATTGGCATTCTAAAAATAAAGAGATGAAAACAGTTTATATTTATTTTATACATTTAGTTTTCAATGCAACTTGGAGTATAGTTTTCTTTGCATTTCACAAAATGATTTTAGCGTTGTTGGTATTGGTTGTGTTAATTGCATTAATTATCAATCTAATCATAAGATATAGACGCGTCACAATGATGAGCTCGTATTTAATGATTCCATATTTACTTTGGTGTTGCTTTGCTCTAATTTTGAATACAAGTTTGATAATCTTGAATTAATTATGGATGATGTTGTTGTAGTTGGTGGTGGAATAATTGGAGCAGCAACTGCTTATTTTCTCTCAAAAGAAGGAAGAAAAGTTAAAGTTATTGAAAGAGATCCAACTTACAAAACAGCTTCATTTCCTTTATCTTTAGGGGGTTTTAGAAGACAATTTTTTCAAAAAGAAAATATCTTACTGGGTAAATTTGCAAGAGAATTTATTTTTCAAATCCCAGAATTATTGAAAACTGAAAAAAATCCTAATCCAACAGCAAGTATGGTGACCAATGGTTACCTTTTGATGTTTGGTCCTGAACATGCTGAAGAACAATATAAAGCTTTAGAAAATCATAAAGAATGTGATGCGGGTACAAAAAATATTAAAGGCTTAGAGCTATCAAAAGTGTTTCCATATATAAATGATGAAGGTGTTGAGACAGCTACTTACACAGACAATCAAAGTGAAGGTTGGATTGATCCTTTTATGTTTCATAGTGCACTTAAAAGCAAGGCAATAGAACTTGGAGCAGAATTTATAAAAGGAGAGGTTAAAAGTCTTTCAGAGATAAATGCTAAAACAATTGTCTCTGCAGCTGGTTGTTGGACTAAAGAATTGTTAGAAGACATTCCTGTTGAGCCTCAAAAACACACTGTGTTTAGAGTAAAATGTCCAACATATATAAAAGAAATGCCACTAACTGGTGATTTAACTACGGGTGTTTATTGGAGACCTGAAGGAGGAGAGTATTTAGCAGGATCACCATTATCAGTATTTGGTGCAGATGATTTAGAGCCTGCATGGAATGATTTTGAAGAATTAGTTTGGCCAGCACTAGCAAAAAGAATACCCGCTTTTGAAGAATTAAAATTAACTGGAGGATGGGCAGGTTATTACGATTGTAACAGATTAGATAATAATGCTGTTGTTGGAAAACATCCTAAGTACGAAAATGTTTATATGGCTACTGGTTTTACAGGGAGAGGATTAATGCAAGCCCCAGGTATTGGAAGAGCATTAACTGAATTGATTACAACTGGTTCATACCAAACAATTGATATAAGTGATTTTGCTGTTGAAAGAGTGTTGGGCAAAACCGCAAGAAGAGAGCCTTACGTTTTATAATTAAGTTCCACAAAAAGTTTGATATTTTTCATTACCAATTGTTGCAGGTTTTTGAAATTCATTAATATTTTCTTGATCTGAATAAGGATTACTTAAAACTTTTAAAAGTTTATTCATTGTTTCTAGATTTCCTTTATCCGCATAAGCTAGGGCTTCCTCTACTTTTTGATTTCTTGGTATAACAACAGGATTAGTTTTTTTCATTAGTTCTAAATGTTTATCAGATGAATTATTTAGTTTTAATCTTTTTTCCCATTCATTAGTCCAACTTTTAAAATCATCATTTATGTAAACTTCATCATAAATCTTAACACCCATTAAATGACAGAAGGTATTTGTGTAATCTGCATTATTATTTTTCATCCAGTCTAAAAGTTTATTAATTAATGTTAGATCATTTTTATCTTCACCAAATAAACCAAGTTTATCTCTCATCATATTTAACCATTTTTCTTCATAAATATTTTGAAAGTTATCTATTAACTCTGTTGCAATTTTAATTGCTGAATCTTCATTTTTATCAATAAGTGGTATCAGGCATTCTGCAAATCTTGCTAAATTCCATTTTGTAATTGGTGGTTGATTTGAAAAAGCATATCTTCCAAATTTATCTATAGAGCTAAATACAGTTTTTGGATCATATTGATCCATGAAAGCACATGGACCATAATCAATTGTTTCGCCAGAAATAGCCATGTTATCAGTGTTCATCACACCATGAATAAATCCAACCCTCATCCAATTGATCACTAACTGACATTGTTTTTCCATTACAAGACCTAATAAATCTAAAGCTTTATTTTTAGAGGATTGAATTTCTGGATAGTGTCTATCAATTGTATAATTAATTAGTGTATTAAGATCTTCAAGATTTTGAGTGGCTGCAATATACTGAAATGTACCAACTCGTATATGACTTGACGCAACTCTAGTTAAAATTGCTCCATTTAACAAATTTTCTCTTACAACTTTTTCTCCAGTTTTAACAACTGCAAGACTTCTAGTTGTTGGAATATTCAAAGCATTAATTGCTTCACTAATTATATATTCTCTTAGCATTGGACCTAAAGCAGCTCTTCCATCGCCGCCTCTAGAGAAAGAGGTTCTGCCTGAACCCTTAAATTGTATATCAAAACGTTGATTTTTATTAACTAAATGCTCTCCTAATAGAACAGCCCTACCATCACCAAGCATTGTGAAATGACCAAATTGATGACCAGCATATGCTTGTGCAATTGAATTAGTTCCATCAGGTAAACTGTTTCCTGAAAAGATTTCAGCTAACTTTTTATTATCTATTCCTGAAAAGTTTAAATTTAGATTTTTAGCAAGTTCTTCGTTTAAAATAATAAGCTCGGGATTATGAACTGGAGTAGGCTTGATATCTTCTTTAAATGTTTTTGATAGTTTTGAATATGAATTGTCAAAATGCCAACCAATGGTCATTTTAATTAACTAACTTCAGCTTGATGTTCTTTTGGCTTAACTTCTGTTTTAAATTGATTAGAAATTTTTTGAACTTCAACTGATGAAACTTTGTATTCAGCACACATTGTCTCTTCATCTTTTCCATGACCAGTTACCATATTTACCATGTGTTCTGGGAAATGGAATGTTGTAAATACAATTCCTTCTTTAACTTTATCTGTTACTTCTACTTTTAAAGCAACTTCTCCTCTTCCAGAATATAATCTTCCAATATCACCTGTATTCAGATCTCTATATGCTGCATCTTTAGGGTGAATTAATAAAACATCTTCATCAACAATGTTTATATTTTTTGTTCTTCTTGTCATTGTTGCCGCATTATAGTGTTGTAAAACTCTACTAGTTGTTAAAATTAATGGATAATCTTTTTGATTAGCCTCTATCTCACTAGATTCTTTCCAATCAAAGTTTTTCAATCTACCTTTACCAAGTTTAAACTCTTCAGTATGTAAAATTTTTGTATCCGAACCATCTTCTTTTACAGGCCACTGCAATCCTAATTCTCCAAGTCTTTCTCTTGTTACTCCTTTAAAGAAAGGAACGATATCAGCTATTTCTTCTAAAACCTGATCAGCATCATAAGATGGTTGATCAAAACCTAATTTTTGCATCATTTCAGTTACAATTAACCCATCAGGTTTTGTACCTGGTAGTGGAGGTACTGCTCTATTAACTCTTTGAATTCTTCTTTCAGTATTTGTAAAAGTTCCGTCTTTTTCTAAGAAAGTTGTTCCAGGCAAAACTACCGTTGCAAGTTTAGCAGTTTCGCTCATAAATATTTCTTGAACAACTAATAGCTCTAAAGAGTTCATTGCTTCAATAACATGTGCACTATTTGGATCTGTTTGAACTATATCTTCACCAATAATCCATAAACCTTTTAATTCTTTACTGATTGCAGCCTCAAACATTTGAGGGATTTTTAAACCAGCTTTAGTAGGATGAGTTACACCATATTTTTCTGTATAAAATTTTTGGTTTTCTGTTTTATCTACTGGAAAATAACCTGCACCTTGGTGAGGCTGACATCCCATGTCTGCTGCACCTTGAACATTATTTTGACCTCTTAGAGGATTTACACCGACACCTTTTCTTCCAATGTTTCCTGTAATCATTGCTAAATCAGCAATTAACATCACAGTTTTTGAACCTTGCTCGTGTTCAGTAACTCCTAGTCCATGGAATTCCATAGAATTTCTTGCTGTTGCATAAGCAATTGCAGCCTCTTTTACCAATTGTTTATCAACACCAGCAACTTTTGCTAATTTATCAACATCTTGTCTTTCAATTTCTTTCAAGAAATTATCAAAACCTTCTGTTCGATCTCTTACAAAGTCAGCATTATACAGTTTTGATTTAATAATAAAGTGTAACATCATATTTAGAACCGCAACGTTAGTTCCAGGTCTAAGTTTGATATGATAATCAGCAAGCTTAGCTAATTCAGTTGTTACTGGATCAAGGACAATTAATTTTTTACCTTTCATTACTTGCTGTTTAATTTTTGCACCTGTAACCGGGTGAGCATTAGTTGGGTTAGCACCAATAACTAAAAATAAATCTGCATGATAAATATCTTCTGTTGAGTTTGTTGCAGCTCCTGTTCCAAAAGTTTGCTGCATACCCCAAGCTGTAGGTGAATGACAAATTCTTGCACAACAATCTACACTGTTAGTTCCAACAGCAGCTCTAATCATTTTTTGAAAAACATAATTTTCTTCATTAGTACATCTTGCAGAAGAAATTCCAGCAAAAGCATCTGGTCCGTTTTCTTTTGTAATTCTATTCATTTCTTTTTTGATAAAGTCATACGCTTCATCCCAACTAGCTTCTTCAAATTTTCCATTTCTTTTTATCAATGGAGTTTTTAATCTGTCAGGATGATCATAAAAACTGAATGCATATCTTCCTTTAATACATGTGTGACCTGCATTTACTTCTGTTTGCTTAGGCGTATCAATTGCTACTACTTTATCATCTTTGATTGATGCTTCTAAGTTACAACCAACACCACAGTATGAACAAGTAGTTCTAACTTTTTTATCTACAGCTGCAGATTTAGATTGGAATACATCTGAAATAGCATCTGTTGGACATGTGTGAGCACAAGCTCCACATGATACACAAGAACTATCTCCAAACATCATATCGTTATCTGTTGTAATTCTAGATTCAAATCCTCTGCCACTCATTGTTAAAACAAATGATCCCTGAATTTCATCACATGCCCTTACACATCTTCCACAGTTAATACAGTTATCTAAATTCATTCTCATATAATCATGAGAAGTGTCTCTTGGAATTCCTTTATGTTGTTTAGGACTATTGTATCTATGATCATCAATACCTAAATCATTTGCAACTGTTTGAAGTTCACAGTTATTGTTTACTTCACAAGTATCACATTCCATTGGATGGTCAGTTAAAACTAACTCAACAATATTTTTTCTTAGACTTGTGAGCGCTTCATTTGAAGTAAATATGTGCTGGTTTTCTGCAACTGGTGTATGACAAGATGCAACCACTCTAGTTGGTCCATCTTTTTCTAACGCAACTTCAACTGAACAAACTCTACATGCTCCATAGGGCGCTAAGTTTGGATCATCACATAAAGTTGGCACCTTTTTTTCACCAATATAGCTTTTAACAAATTTTAAAATAGATGAATGATTAGGACCTATTTCATAAGGTTTTCCATCAATATATGCAATTTTTCTTTTCTCTGAACTCATTAGTTATCTTTCACCATATCATTTTTCATTTCATCACCAAAGTATTTTAGGATGTTCTGAATTGGAGTTGGGATAGCTCCACATAGAGCACATAAGCAGCCTTTTTGCATAGTAACCAACAACTCTTCTAGTAATTTTAAAGGAATTTTAGCTGTTTTCTTCTTAGCTTGATCAAACATTTCTTTTCCTCTGTAAGATCCAAGTCTTCCTGGGAAACATTTTCCACAAGATTCTTCTGCAGAAAACTCAAATAAATGATGAATGTATTCAGCCATTGGAAAATCTTTTGGAATACTAACTACACTTGCGTGACCTAACATAAAACCTTTTGATGTGAATTCTTGAAAATCTAAATTTAAATTTTCTATTTCACTTAAAGGAACAACCCCACCTAATGGACCTCCAATTTGAAAAGCTTTAACAGGTTCTTTGTATCCACCACCAATTTCATTAAATATTTTTTTCATTGGTGTTCCCATGTCAATTTCATAAACACCAGGATTGTTAAAGAAACTATCTAAGCAAACTAATTTAGTTCCAGCTGATTTTTTATTTCCAACTGAAGAAAATTTTTCTGATCCATTTAATAAAATTCCAGTCGCAGCAGCTAAAGTTTCAACATTATTTACTACAGTTGGTTTTTTATATAACCCTTCAGTTACAGGGAAGGGAGGTCTTACATCTACTTCAGCTCTTCTTCCTTCAATAGAAGCTATCAAAGCTGTTTCTTCTCCACAAATGTATGCACCTTGACCAATACAAATTCCAAGATCAAAAGAAAAATCTGTTCCTAAAATATTTTCACCTAATAAATTTAATTTTTTAAGTTCATTGATGCAACCATTAATTGCTTCAATGGATTTTGGATATTCACCTCTAATGTATAAAACACCTTCGTCGCTTCCAATTACAAATCCACATAATACCATTCCAAAAATAACTTTTAGTGGTTGATCCTCTAACAAGTATCTGTCTGAAAAAGCTCCAGAGTCACCTTCGTCTGCATTGCAGATTACATATTTCTTATCACCTTTTGCTTTACTACAAAAATCCCATTTCATTCCTGTTGGAAAACCTGCTCCACCTCTTCCTGTAAGGTTTGAGTCTAATAATGATTTTACTATTTCTTTTTTATCTGTTTTTAAAAATTTACTTAATTGTTCTTTGAATTGATCTGTTGATGATAATTTATCATCCATTAAAAAACTTGTTGTTGCATAACTCTTAGAGAAAAACTTTTCTTGTTTAATTTCTTCACCCTTTAAAATTTGATCTATCTTTTCAATATCTTTTCCAGCATAATTTTCACCGTCATAATGAAATGCATGGTTTTCATAACAATGACCTAGACAAAACATCTCTCCAACTTTGTCATCACCTAGTTTTTCTTTTAATTTATCTTTTAGTTTGTCTTGAGTACCTGCACACATGCATGCACTACCGTTACAAACGAAAGCTTTTTTTTCTCTATGTGAAGGTCTTAAAAATTCATAAAAAGACTCAGCCCCGTGAAGTGTTGAAACTCCAAGGTTATGTTTTTTTGCAATTTCCTTAATATCTTGAGGGTTTTCACTCAAAGTGTTTTCTGAAATTTGCTTAAACAGGTTGTCTTTTAAGCCTATTCTTCCAGATAAATTACTTATATTTTTTGACACAATTACCCTTTTTTTATTAATCCACCTTAACTTTTTTGTTATTTGTGTAAATATTAAAACTGTCCCTCTTTACGAAACCTATAAGGGTAATGTCAAACTTATTAGCTAAATCGATAGCAAGACTTGTTGGCGCACCAACCCCGATCATAATACCAATATCAGTCATCAAAACCTTCTGAACTAACTCAAAATTAAGTCTCCCAGAACACGTAATAAATTGATTTTTTGGATCAAATTGCTTCTTCTCCAAAGCACAACCGATAAGTTTGTCTAATGCGTTATGTCTTCCAACATCTTCTCTAAGAGCTATCAATTTTCCATCACTATTAAATAGACCACTAGCATGGATACCACCAGTTTTACTGAATTCAGACTGACCTTCCCTTAAAATATTAGGCGATTGAATAACTACATCTTTCGAAATTTTGGGTTCAGAGGCATTTGTTTTAGTTGTCTTAATAATTTCGAGAGCATCTAACGAAGATTTCCCGCAAACACCACAAGAAGAATTAGTTAAAAAATCTCTTTTAATTTTTGATATATTTAAATTTTCGGAATTATTGAGTGTTGCTAATATTTTATTTTGAATTTTATACTGACCAACTTTATCCCCATAACTTTCAATACTATCGATATCATTTATACTTTTTACAATTTGTTCATTGAATAGAAATCCTCTGACAAGGTCATCATCATTACTAGGAGTTCTCATAGTAATAGATAAAGTTCGTTCAATCCATTTATTTTTTTCTTTATACTTTAAAGAAATTTCTAATGGCTCTTCAATTGAAACTAAATCTTCAACATCTTCAAAATTATTAGATGAATATTTTAAAACTTTGTATTTTGAATTCATAAATTATTTTAATGGATAATTTTTTTTCAATAAATATTTATTGATTATAATGGCTAATAATAAAATTATTATACATCCAAAAATAATTGGATTTATTAAATAATCATAAGAAGCACTCCCAATAATAACAATTATTGGATTTCCACCTGCAGGGGGATGAACAACGTTTAATAAAATCATTAAGAACACTCCAATTCCTACTGCAAATGCAATGCTCATATAAATTGGTAGTGGAATAAAATTTACAAACAATACACCTGTTAAGGCAGTTAACAAATGTCCAAAGAAAACATTTTTTGGTTGAGCAAAAGGACTTTCAGGAAAACCAAATAATAAAACCATTGATGAACCAAATGATGCTGCAATAAAATACCCAAGAGCACTTTTGTAAGTTAGAACTGCGAGAACACCTATAGTGATTGTTGAAAAAAAACCTGCAATCAATGCTTTTTGCAATAATGGTTTTGTAATTTTAATCATTTAAATTTTTAAAGCTTTAGCAATAGTTCTTAAAGGTAAAAGCAAACATTCCTTTCTAGAAAGATTTTTTTTATCTAAAATTTCTTTAAAATCTTTCCAATGTTTTTCCATACTTACTTTTGCGTCTTCAAAAAGTTGCTCACCAACTTTTATAAATTTTTTTATATCATCAACTTTTTTTTCCTTAATTTTTCTGGACAAAAGGCTGACTGATGCCTGACAATAAACGCATGATTTACACTGATAACCCATATCTTTTACAATATCATCTTTGACAACTAAGCTTATTTCCATCTCATCACCACACAATGGATTTTTGTGTTTTGTTTTATGAGTATAGTTTTCAACAATTTTATTGTTCTCAGTATGGGCTGCTATTTCTAAAATTCTTAAATCCATTTAATTTCTTTAATTCAACTTTGAATGTTTTATATTTTATAGATGGATCATAACAATATTTTAGGAACAGTGCTAGCAGGCGGTAAGTCACAAAGGTTTGGTACAGATAAATCTCAGATATTACTAGCCGATAAAATATTAATTGATTACATCTTGGCAGAAATAATTAATGAATTTAAAGAAGTATTAATAATATCTAATAATTCAATTAAATATACTAATTCAGATAAAATTTCATTAATTGGAGATTTTAAAAAAGATCTTGGTCCCTTAGGGGGAGTTCTTTCAGCAATGAAATGGGTCAAAGATCATAATAAAAACTATCAATGGATAGCAACTTTTCCTGTAGATACTCCTTTTTTTAAAAAAAAAATTTTAGAGAAATTTATTAAACAAATTGATGAAAATCAAAGCAGCTTGTTTTTTATAAAATCAAATAATACTCGGCACAATATTTTTGGCTTATGGTCAATTAACTTGTTAGATCAATTAGAAAATGATCTAGAAAAAGGAGTGAGGAAAGTTGAAATGTGGGCTAATAGTATTGGAGTTAAAACAATTAATATGGAGTTTCCAAATCAAGATCCTTTCTTTAATATCAATACTAAAGAAGATTTAGAACAAGCTAAAGAATTATTAAAAAAATGATTAGTTACCATCAATCTAAGAAAATTTTAAAAAAAGCAAAAATTAAAATTAAAGATGAAATTATATTGAGTGAAAACTCTCTTAATAGAGTAATTTCAGATAATATTTATTCAAAAATCAATTATCCAGCAGGAGATAATGCTGCATTTGATGGGTTTGCAGTTAACTCAAGAGATACTAGTAGAATTAAAAAAAATTCACCAAAACAATTTAAAATTATTGGATCTATTGCAGCAGGAACAAAATCATTAAATAAAAAAATTAAAAAATATGATGCCATTGAAATAATGACAGGTGGTATAATTCCTAAAGGTTTTGATACAATTATTCCAATAGAACAGATAACTTTTTATCCAAATAAAAATAATAAAAAATACATTTTAGTTAATCAAAAAATTAAAAAATTTAATCACGTTAGATTTTCAGGTTCAGACTTTAAAAAAGGTGAGATCGTAGTTAAAAAAAACACAATTATTCAACCAAATCATATTTTAGCTTTTAAAACTTTAGGAATTAAAAAAATTAAAGTGAAAAAAAAGATTAATATTTTATTTTTTTCAACAGGAAACGAAATTACAGATCAAGACAACATTCCAAACTGGAAAGTTAGAAACTCAAATAGTCATTATTTAAAAAATCTTAAAGAAAACTTTTTATTTAATTTTAAAAACGGTGGTATACTCAGAGACAACCATCAAAATATTTATAAATCTCAAATTAAGAAACTTATAAATAGTGACATTGATATATTAATAACTTCAGGCGCTGTTTCAGCTGGAAAATATGACTATATTCCTAGTGTTGTTAAGACATTTAAACTATCCAATTATTTTAAAAGTGTAGCAATCCGACCAGGAAAGCCAATTTTATTTGCTAAAATTAAACAAAAACAAAAAGTAATCTTTGGTCTTCCTGGAAACCCAATGTCATCATCTGCCTGCTTTAGATTTTTTGTTATCCCTTTTATGGAGAATATCTTGGGATTAAGTGAGGAACAGCCTATTAGGGCAACCTTAAAAAATAGTTTTTCTAAAAAACAAAAATTTACAAGGTTTGCAAAAAGTAAACTAAGCACAACTAAAAATGGAAAAATAGAAGTTGAAATTTTGCAAGGACAAGAGTCTTTTAGAGTTAAATCTTTTGTTAAATCAAACATTTGGTCTTTGTTGCCAGCAGGAAAATCAAAATTTAAAAAAGGGGATATCTTAGATTGTTTTTTCCCCAACCACTCTAATCAAACTTTAATTTAGAAACGTATTTTTGTTGTAGAAAAATCTTTTTAGAATTAGATTTCTCCATATGTTAGAGTTAAGAAATCCAAAACTTGCTGTCCCAATTGTACTGTTTGCCGGAATTTTATGGTCATTTGGACCATTGGTTGTAAGATATATGGATAGTCCCAATCTTGCTCCTTGGCAGTATATATTTGGAAGAGGTTTAACTATTTTTATACTACTTAATCTTTATTTATTTTTTGAAGAAGGAAAAAATTTTTATAAAAATTACTATAAAATAGGATTATCAGGGATAGTTGGTGGCTCAGGTCTTGGAGTTGCAATGATCACTTTTATTTATTCGATAACAAATACTAGTGCTGCTGTTACTTTACTGTGTTTAGCTGCAATGCCTTTTTTTACAGCTCTTTTGGCATTTTTATTTCTTAGAGAGCGGATTTCACTAAATGTTTGGATATCAATCATAATTGCAACAGCCGGTATATTAATAATGGCAATAGGTAATACAGGTGAGAAATCTTTGATAGGATTTGTATTTGGACTAACCTCATCAATAGGATTTTCAGTGTTTTCAGTTTCACTAAGATGGAGAAAAGAAACTCCTAAATTTACAACAGTTGCATTCGCTGGTTTCTTCTGTTTTGTGTTTGCATCAATTATGATTTTGTCTACTGGACAAAAGTTCTTTGCTACAAGTTATAACAGTTCCTTATTTTCACTTCACGGGTTTCTAGTTTGTTCAGGATTAATTTTATATTCAATTGGTTCAAAAGCTATACCTGCTGCAGAATTGACATTGCTATCTTTAACTGAGGTAGTTGGTGGAATATTTTGGGTTTGGTTACCAATTTTAGGAATTAACGAAGTGCCATCAACAAATACGATTATAGGTGGTTTTTTTCTATTTGTATCTTTATTTTACTACAGCTTAATTATGAGATGGAACAAGCGTCACATAGCACTAAATTAAATTTTTATGGAACGACCAGATTTTTTTGAACTTAAAAATGGTGAAAAAGTAAAATTACCATTTACAGATAAAGAATATAACAATCGAGTAAGTAAACTTAGATCTGTGATGGATAAAAATAATTTAGATATGGTTATTTTAACATCCATGCATAACGTTGCATATTATACAGGTTTTATTTACTGTTCTTTTGGCAGACCATACGGATGTGTCATCACCCAAAATAAAATTTCAACCATTTCAGCTAATATTGATGCAAGTCAACCATGGCGTAGATCACATTGTGATAATGTTATTTATACTGATTGGAAAAGAGACAATTTTTTAAGAGCAATTGTATCAATTATTGGAAGAGACGAACCTCCTAAAAATATTGGAATTGAAAATGATCATGTCACATTGGATATGAGAGAAAAAATAGGGTCTATTTTTACTTTCTCTGTATTTACTGATGTTTCAAAAGATTTAATGAAACTTAGAATGATTAAATCTAATGAAGAAATTGAGATCATTAGAAATGGTGCAAGAATTGCGGATATTGGAGGTGAAGAAATAGCTAAAAATATTAGAGAAGAAAACACTGAGATCGAGGTAGCAATTTCAGCAAGAGATAGAATGGAAAGAGAAATTGTTAAAAGCTATCCAGGTGCAGAGTATATGGATACATGGGTATGGTTTCAATCTGGTATTAATACAGATGGAGCTCACAATCCAAAGACTAATAGAAAATTAGTTAAAGGAGATATTTTATCTTTAAATACTTTTCCTATGATATCGGGATATTATACTGCACTGGAGAGAACTTTATTTTTAGATCATGCAGATGATGATTCACTCAAAGCTTGGGAAGCAAATGTTAAAGTTCATAAACGAGGATTAGAATTAATTAAACCAGGTGTTAAATGTTCAGATATTTGTCATGAGTTAAATGAATTGTTTGCTGAACTTGGTTACCTTCAGTACCGAACTTTTGGTTATGGTCATTCATTTGGTATGCTTTCACACTTTTATGGAAGAGAAGCTGGTTTAGAATTAAGAGAAGACATTGATACTGTTCTTGAGGAAAATATGGTCGTTTCTATGGAGCCAATGATAATGATACCAGAAGGAAATCCTGGTGCAGGTGGATATAGAGAGCATGATATTTTAGTGATTGGTAAAGATGGAGCAGAAAATATTACAAAATTTCCTTTCGGGCCTGAGCATAATATTATAAAAAATTAATCTTTATGAGTGAGAATAAAACTATTGTTAATAGTTGGAACGAGTGGGATCCGTTAAAACATGTTATTGTTGGAAGAGCGGATGGTACTTGTATACCAGCACCAGAGCCAGCATTAGATGCAAAAGTTCCTGAAGACAGTGATATGCGAGGTCAGTTTGGTCCAAGAACTAAAGACACTGTCGATAAAGCAAATGAATTATTAGATAACTTTTCAAACATGCTTCAAAAAAGAGGCATTAAAGTTGATCGACCAACACCAATTGATTTTAATCAAAAAACATCAACACCAGATTGGGAAGCAGAAACTATGTTTGGTTGTATGCCCCCAAGAGATGTTTTGTTAACTGTAGGTAATGAAATTTTAGAAGCAACAATGAGTTACAGATGTCGTTGGTTTGAATATTTATGTTACCGACCACTACTTAAAGATTATTATAATCAAGATCCAAACATGAGACATGAGTCTGCTCCAAAACCAAGATTAACAGATGCAGATTACAGAAAAGATTATTTATCAGATAAAATTGGTGTTCAAAAAAGATTAGAGTGGACTGAGAAAAAATATTTTGTAACTACTGAAGAAGAGCCATTGTTTGATGCAGCAGATGTATTGAGATTTGGAAAAGACTTGGTTGTTCAACATGGATTTACAACTAATTTAAAAGGAATTGATTGGCTAAAGAGACATTATAAAGATCATAGAGTACACGCAGTAAATTTCCCAGGAGATCCATATCCTATTCACATTGATGCAACCTTTACCCCAATAAAAGAAGGTTTAATTATAAATAATCCTCAAAGAAGATTGCCAAAAGAACAAAGAAAACTTTTTGAGAAAAATGGTTGGGAAATTGTTGATAGTGCTCAACCAGCACATAATGAACCACCACCACTTTGCTATTCCTCAACATGGTTATCAATGAATGTTTTAGTATTAGATCCTAAAACAGTTTGTGTTGAGAAAAGTGAAATTTATCAAGCTGAGCAATTAGATAAATTAGGAATGGAAGTGGTGCCAGTTGAACTCAGAGATGCTTATGCATTTGGTGGAGGACTTCATTGCTGTACAGCAGATGTATACCGTGAAGGTGAACTAAAAGATTATTTTCCAAAACAATAAAAATGGCAAAAATAAAAACAAAAAGAGAGCGAGTTAAATTCGCCTCTGATAATGTTGCGGGTGCTTGCCCTGAAGTTCTAGAGGCAATCATTAAAGCTAATGAAGGAGACAGTACTCCATATGGCAACGATCCTTTATCAACAGAGTTACAAGATAAGTTTTGTGAAATATTTGAAAAAGAAGTAATTATTTTTCCAACTGCATCAGGAACAGCCGCAAATGCTTTAGCATTATCAACTATGACACCTTCATATGGAAATATTTATTGCCATAAGATGTCTCATATAAATACTGATGAATGTGGAGCACCTGAATTTTATACAGGTGGAGGAAAACTAATCCCTTTAACTGGAATAATGGGAAAAATAACTGCAGAAGAATTACATCAATCTATAGGAGGAAAGGGAATTGTTCATCACACCCAACCTTCGTCAGTTAGCATTACTCAGGTTTGTGAAACAGGTGAAGTTTATCAATTAGATGAAATAAAAAATATTGCAGAGATCACTCATAAACATAATCTAAATTTACACATGGATGGAGCTAGATTTGCTAATGCATTGGTATCTTTAGATGTAACTCCAGCAGAAATGACTTGGAAATCAGGCGTTGATGTACTGTCATTTGGAGCAACTAAAAATGGATGTTTAGCAGCTGAAGCAATCATATTTTTTAAGAAAGAATTAGTAGGAGATATTGCTTTTTTAATGAAAAGAGCAGGGCATTTACTATCTAAAATGCGTTTTGTCTCTGCTCAACTAGACGCCTACATTTCAAATGATGTTTGGTTAAGAAATGCAAAACATGCTAATGCAATGGGTAAAAAATTAAGTGATGGTTTAAGCAAACATAACGATATAGAAATTGCTTATCCAACAGAAGCAAATGAAGTGTTTGCAAAGTTTCCAAGAGAAAAAATAGAACATCTTAATTCCGAAGGTTACAAAATGAATGAAGAAGAATTGGATGGTAAAGCTGTGAGATTGGTTGCTGCTTGGAATACTAAAGATAGTGATGTCGATGAATTGTTAAATACAATTAAAGCTAACTAGGATTTTCTTTTAAAAACTCAATATATTTTATAACTTCATCAAATTGTTCATCAGGAATATCTTTGTAACTTGCATTAAATTTACTTTTCACACAAATAGCAACATGAGCATACGGGTTTCTTCCTTTAGGGTGATTTGGGTGGTCAGGTAATTGTCCGACCAAATAATCGCCAGCTTCCTGAATAATTTTCCAGAGTTTACTTGCGTTTTCTTTGTTCATTTATTTTGGTAACCAGGAGTTATACAAAGGATTGTCTTTATCTATTGGAAATTTAATGTTTTTATTTTGTCTGGAAGAATCGTAGACAGCAGTTACAAATTCCAAAGATTTTCTAGCATCTGATAAGGTTACCTCATCACTAATTGATCCATCTAATCTATTTGCAATTTCATCAAACATACCTGCGTACCAAGATTTTGGTTCTTCTACTTTTGATAATACTTCATCTATTTGAGCTTGAGTAACAGGTGATCTTGGTAAGAAATGCCACTCATCATCTGCTGGACTGTACGGTTTATCTGGAGATGCACCAGACTCAGCTGTTAATCCATCAAAACAAAATCGAAGTCTGCTTGTATCGTTTGCAGCACCAAGTGTAATTGAGCTTGTAACTAAAGTTCCATTTTCCATTTCGATTGATAAAGCAGCACAATCTTCAACTTCAATATCGTTTACTCTAGTTGATAATTTAGCAAATACATTTGAAACAGGCCCCAAGATCATGCTTACTAAGTCATGAATGTGTATTGAATGACTTAATATAGCTCCACCTTGTTCACCTTCCCAAGTTCCTCGCCAAGGTTTTGAGTAATAATCTTTCCCTCTATTCCAATGAGTTTCTAAAGAAGCAACTAAAGGTTTTCCTGCTAAACCAGATTTCATTAATGCTTTTAACTTTGAAAATCCTAGACCATATCGATATTGGAAAACTGGAAAAATAATTTTACCTGTTTCTTTACTGATCTTTTCTAATTCATCGACTTCTTTAAGACTTGATACTAATGGTTTTTCACAAATTACATGTTTTCCAGCTTCCATTACTTTTTTACAAGCTGAAAAATGTAAGTGGGGTGGAAGACATATATCAATGATATCTATTTCTTTTACTTTTAATACTTCATCAAAGTTGAGTGATACTTTTGTTTCGTTGTCATTTGATAAAATGTTATCAATTGCTTCTCTTGTAAGCCCACATAAAGTGTGAACATTAAATCTTTCTTTAACTTTTTGAAAATCTTCATAGTGCTTAGCACCTATGTTTGTTCCAATAATTGCTACTTGATATTTGCTCATTTTGTTTCAGCTTTTAATTGTGCTTTTATTGCAAGTTCCATTGAAAGATAAGTTAATTCCTGTGAGCAAGCAGTTTCAGTTCTATTGATTACATCATTAATTAAATTTCTAAAGTAGGGAAGCTTAACATCAGAGCAATCGATGTGTTTAACTTCTTCATTATTGGCTAAATATAAATGATTACCTTTTTCTGATTTTGCTAAATCTGTATATTTTCTTATTTCTATATAGCCTTTATCTCCAAGGATTAATAATCTTCCATCTCCCCATGTTGGAAGTGCATCTGGAGTGAACCAATCTAATCTAACGTAACCATGTCCACCATTACCTGTTAGATTAACCTCTCCAAAATCTTGAAAACCAGGCTTTTCCTTCTTGGTAGTGTTTTCTACAAGAGCATGATTAATTTTTGCTTCATTTGAATTTGTAAATACTAAAAATTGATGAATCTGATGTGAGCCTATATCAGTAATTATCCCTCCATAACTTTCTCTATCATAAAACCAATCTGGTCTTTCATAATTGCCTTGTCTGTGCGGACCAGTACCAATTGTTTGCTTTACTTTACCAATTTTTCCTTCGATAACTAATTCTTCAGCTTTAGCAACAGCTGGAACATGAAACCTTTCTGAAAAATTAACTGACCAAATTTTTCCAGTTTCTTTTACTGTTTGTTTAAGCTTGTTTAATTGATCTATAGAAGTGCAACCGGGTTTATCTACCATCACATCTTTTCCAGCTTTTAAAGCTTCTATTGAATTATGAGCTCTATCTTTAGGAACTGAAGATATTAAAATCATATCAATAGATGGATCATTTAATATTTCTTCCTTGTTTTCTTTTCTTTTAATATTTGGATATTTTGAATTAAATTCTTTTAAAGTTAATGGATCATCTTTTGTCCAAAAATGATTACACTCACATCCTTCTTTTAACATTTCATCCAGCATGTCGAAGATATGACCGTGATCGATACCTATCACTCCAAGATTAATAGTCTTTTTCATCTTTTTAGTAAGTTCCTTGTTTTTCTGAACCGTTATAAAAGATTTCTTGTAGATATTTATTTTCTCTAATTCTTAAAGATTTGCCTTCTTCACTCATTAATGAATTAGTACGATTAATAACTTCGTGATAATGATATTCATCTTTTCCTCTAGCAATTTGAACACTATTTTTTCCTAAAATTTGTTTTACGTTAGTTCCTATGTAACTTTGAACCGCAAAACCAATTCTTCGATCATTACTTTTATTTATTCCAGAGCCATGAACTATTCTTGGATGATGTAAAGACATTTGACCCGCGTTAAGCTCTACAGGTTTAACTTCATTTTCTGGCACTCCTTCTACTGTTTGACCACGTGTTAATAGGTTTCCTTCATTAAACTTTTGGTTATGATCTTTTAGTTCAATATGAGACTTAGGCCACATTCTCATGCAACCATTTATATTATTTGAATCTGTAATTGCTATCCATGCAGTGACCCAATTATGAGGTTCTAACCCAATATATTTTGCATCTTGATGATAGCTTACAAATCCATCTTGTTTAGGGTTTTTTATAAACAAAGTTGTACTACAAACTAAAATATTTTTTCCAATAATACTCTCAACTGCATCAAGAATTTTAGAATTATGAGCAATGGCATCTAGTTTAGGAGAGATTAAGTGAACATTGTATCTACCAGATTTATCAATTTCATTTGGCATTTCTTTTTCAATTAGCTCAATTTCATTTCTTGCTTCTAAAGCCTCTTCTTTAGTTAAAATATCTAACGGAGCAACATATCCCTCTTCATTGTACTGTTTCAGTTGATTTGAATTAAGATAAGTCATATTATTTTTAAAGATTATATGAGTGCTATTATTACTTCAATAAATAACTGTCCTGTAAAATCTATTTCATTTCAAAATATTGAAAAATGTAAAATTGATAAAAATGTTGGGATAGAGGGGGATAGAGTATTTGCTTTTTCTCAAAATCTTGATTTGGATCAATCTAAAGAAATTGAAAAAAACCCTGAAGCAAGAAAAGGAAAATGGAATAAAATTGTAACACTTAAAAATACTCCTGTGTTTAATAAGTATAATTTTTTATATAAGAATAATAAGTTAACTTTAACAATTAAAGATAAAGAAATTATTACCATTAATGTTAATGACTCTAATGAAAGAGACAATCTTGTAAAAAAATTAATTGAATTAGAGGGTTCTTTAAAAAATGATATTAGACTTATGAAAAATGATGAGCACCCTTTTTATGATACTTCCATATCTAATAAATCAATGTTTAGAAATTCAATTTCTCTTTTAAACATTAATAGCATCAAAGATTTTGAGAATAAAATTGATCAAAAAATTGAAAAATCTATTTTTCGAGGCAATTTATATTTTGATGGAATTGAAGCTTGGGAAGAAAGAAATTGGATTGGTAAAACAATAAAAATAAATAACGTTTTGTTTAAAGTTGAAAAAAATATTCCAAGATGTGTTGCAATTAACTTAAAACCTAAAACAGATGACAATTCTTTTAATTTACTTAAAACTTTAAAAGAAACTTACGATCATTACGATATGGGTGTTTATTTAACACCTGAAAATGATGGTGAAATAAATTTATCAGAAAAAATCCTTATAAAATAAATATTAGACAACTTAAGATTGAATAAAATTATTTTGGGTGGGTGTACACAGCTTCTCTAATCTGTTTAAATTTATCCAAACATAACTAAGGGGTATATAATGAGAAAAATATATAAGACTTTAACTGTTTTATTTGTTCTTCTGTTTAGTATTTCGACTGTTAATGCAAAAACATTAACCGAAAGGCTTGCGGACGGTCACAAATTAAGACTAGGTTTTGGTACTGCTGTGCCATGGGCATACGCTGGAGATAATGGTGAAGCATTAGGTTTCGTAAACATGATAGCTTTAACTGTTTTAGAAGAAATGGGGATTACTGAGCATGAAACAAAAGTTTTTGAATGGTCAGGACTTATTCCAGGAATTAACGCTGATAGATCAGACATGATTACTGGAGGTATGTACATTCTAAAAAGCAGATGTGCCAATATTGATTTTTCAGATCCAATTGGAGTATTTGGTGATGCGATGTTAGTTCCAAAAGGTAATCCTAAGGGAATTAATAATTACGCAGATGTAATTAGAACTGGAGCTAAACTTGTGACAGGAACAGGTTTTAATACTGTAGAAGCTGCAAAAAAAGCTGGTGTACCAGATAGCCAAATGCTTTTAGTAGAAGGTGAAGTTGGTATTTTAGCTGCAATGAAAGCAGGAAGAGCAGATGCTGCTGTACAAACTTTCTTTGGTGCTAAAGAGCATGAGGAAAAAACTGGTGGAGCATTTGAAGTAACTGATCCTAAATTGATGCCTAAAGAAACTGTAAATGTTGTTGGTATTGGTTTTAGAAAAAGTGATAGTAAGTTCAGAGACGCTTTCAACGTAGCTTTAGCTAAAGTTTTAGCTAACCCTGATAAAATGTTAGAGAGAGCTGGTAAGTATGGCTATGATAAAGCTCAACTACCACCACCTGACATGACTACAGAGTGGGCTTGCTCAACTAAATAATTTACATTATTAAAAAATTAAACCAGGCAACTTAATTGTTGCCTGGTTTTCAAAATCTAAAGGAAAATACTTTGACATATTTTGAATTTTTAAACGAACATGGAGTTACACTTTTATTGGGAACAGTAACCACAGTAAAAGTTCTTGTTTGTTCTATGATTCTATATGTGATTATCTCCATGATTTTTGGTTTAATGAGACTTTCCAAAAATCGAGCGATACAAGGTATTGCTACAGTGTACATAGAATTTTTCAGAGGAACTTCTTTGTTAGTTCAATTATTTTGGGCCTATTATGTATTACCTTTCTTTGGAATATCACTTGAGGCTTTTACAGCAGGAGTAGTGGCACTAGGTTTAAACTTTGGTGCATATGGCGCAGAAATAGTTAGAGCAGGAATACTTGCAGTTCCTAGAGGGCAATGGGAGGCAGCACATGCTTTAAATTTTACTCCAGCAAAAAGAATTAAAAGAATAATTATTCCACAAATATTTCCAATAATTCTTCCACCTGCTGCAAATTTAACTGTAGAATTGTTAAAGGCTACCGCATTGGTCGCATTGGTGACAGTTGTGGATTTAACCTTTGAAGCAAAACAAATTAATTCTATTACCTGGTTGTCAGCACAGTGTTTTGGGACAGCATTACTGATTTATTATATTATCGCTAGATTTGCATTAGTTCCATTTTTAAGATGGTTAGAAGTATTAGCGGCTAGAAAAGTTGGAAAGGAAAGAATTTAAGTTATGCAAATGGGATGGCGATGGGATTTTACATTTGAAATATTGCCACAGATGGCAATAGCAACTTTAAATACTATTCTTGCAGCAGGAGTAGGTTATGCAATCGCCTTAGTTGTTGGATTATTTTTTTTACTTGGTCAAAAAACACCTTTTAAAATTGTTAATTGGATAAATAGAGAAATAGTAGAATTTATAAGATCAACACCACTTTTAATTCAGTTATTTTTTGTATATTTTGTATTACCGCAATTTGGAATTACTTTGTCTGCTTGGGTTTGCGGAATGATAACAATTGGTCTTCATTTTGGAACTTATTTATCTGAAGTTTATAGAGGTGCTTTAGAAGGTGTTCCAAAATCACAATGGGAGGCATGTAGAGCTCTTAATTTTTCAACAATTTATACTTATAGAAGAATAGTTCTTCCACAAGCATTCCCTATAGCTATACCAGGAATGGGAAATTATTTAGTAGGTATCTTTAAAGATACTCCATTACTTTCAACAATAGGAGTTGCAGAATTATTCCACGCAGCAACTGCAGTTGGTGGATATAACTATAGATATTTAGAGCCTTATACTTTGGTTGGAATTATATTTTTAACTCTTTCAATTCCAGCTGCAATGTGGGTTAGAAAATTAGAAAATGATGTTAATAAAGCACAGGGAAAAATAAAAAAATAAATTATGAAAAATACATCTGATGAAATAATTGTAAAATTTGATCAGGTAACCAAACAATATGGTGATTTAGTAGTTTTAGATAAATTAAATCTAGATATTAAAAAAAATGAAATGGTTTCAATTATTGGACCTTCAGGATCAGGTAAAACTACAGTTCTCAGAGTTTTAATGACTTTAGAAAAAATAAATGGTGGTATAATCAATCTAGACGGCGAGCCCTTAACGCATATGAGTGAAAATGGTAATCTTGTTGAGGCAAGTGAAAAGTATTTAAGAGAAAGACGCTCAAAAATTGGAATGGTATTTCAGCAATTCAATTTGTTTCCCCACATGACAGCTTTACAAAACTGCATAGAAGCTCCAATTGAAGTATTAGGGCTTAAAAAAGAGGAAGCAGAGGAAAGAGCCTTAGAGCTGCTTGAGTTAGTAGGTTTGACAGATAAAAAAGATCAACATCCGAGTAGACTTTCAGGAGGTCAACAACAAAGAGTTGCTATAGCAAGAGCTCTTGCGATGAGACCTAAAGTTATGCTTTTAGATGAAATAACTTCTGCACTAGATCCTGAGGTAGTAGGGGAAGTTTTAAATGTTATACGTTCATTAAATAAAGAGCATAATTTGACTATGATAATGGTCACTCACCAAATGGGTTTTGCTCGTGAGATTTCAGATAGAGTTTGTTTTTTTAACGAAGGTAAAATATTTGAGGAAGGACCCCCAGAAAAATTATTTGGAGATCCTCAAAATGAGAGAACGAAACAATTTCTTCATGCAGTACTAGACTCGCATTAATATTTAAGTTTAATATTTTTTAAATTCAGGATTATCAGTTATAGAAGTTTCTTCCAATGTTGCAGGAGTGTCTGGGTCTAATTCTAGTCCAGCAGGTGTAATTGTTGCAGGAATCGGGGTAAATGTTGAGTCTGGGTTTTCAACAGTATCTCTAACTTTCATCCTATATAAACCAAATCCACCAATAATTGCATGTGCGATAATTAAAAAAACAAATAAACCGTTTAATCCGAACCATTCCATAAATAAAGAACACAAAATAGGACCACTAATTGCACCAATACCAAAAATAAATTGTAAACCTCCTCCAGCTGCTACGAATTTTGATTTTGGAACAAAGTCATTAGTATGAGCAAGATTAAGTGAAAACAAAGGAAGACATAAACTTGAATACAGTCCTACAGCAACAAAAAATATAATTTTTCTAAAAGCAAATTCATCCATGTAATAAATATTTTGAATAGGATCATTTGAAGTTAGAATTGAAACAAAAGCTAAAAATGAACTTCCAAAAGTTGTAAATACGATTACTTTTCTTCTATCGAACGTATCTGAGAAATAACCTATTGGCCCTTGACCAATCACCCCTGCAATTGTTGCAATAAACAAAAGTATTGATGTTTCAACTAAAGTAAATTTTGCAAGTGTTGCATAAACGGATATTAAAGAGAAGAATGCTGCATGAATTATACCAGTAAAGAATGAACTTAATGAACCTAGCGGTGAAATTTTATACAATTCTTTAATACTTATTGTCTCTATTTTTTTAAATTTTGGGGCAGGTCTTTTAGTTAATAAAATAGGAACAAGCGCAATAGAAAGTAAAATAGAAACTAAAATGAATGGTTCATAGTCTTCTGGTTTGCTAACATTAAGTAACAACATACCTATAGCTAATCCAAAATAGATTACCATCATATAAGCAGACAATAGTTGTCCTCTATTTTTATTAGTCGCTCTATCATTTAACCAGCTTTCTGTGACCACATAACAACTAACTAAACTTATACCCGTTATGAACCTGCTAATCGTCCACATGAATGGATTTACATAAACAACTGCAACCAAAGCACTTAAAGATGCAAGCGAAGCGAATGCAGCAAATACCCTTATATGACCAACTTTTGAAACAAAATTAGGAGTAGTTCTTGAACCCACAAAATAACCGACATAATATCCAGACATGAAGATACCAGTAGTAAAGACACTAAAATCTTCTATTACGGATCTAATACCCATCAACTGCATTTGCAATCCATGTGCAATCATCATCACCCCAATACCTATAAATAGGGCCCAGGATTTTTTAACTTCTTTTTGCATTTCTAAATTTTAATTCTTAACAAATTGCGGGCTAAGTAGTTTTGGTTTGTGTTTTTTTTATGGCTAGTAAAGAATGAATTGCTATCGTGAGAATGATAATTATACCTCCATAGATAGTCTCGTTGGAAGGCTGTTCTTTGATAACCATCCAAACCCATATTGGTCCAAGGATAGTTTCTAGTAGGAAAAATAGATTAACTTCAGCTGCAATTATAAATCTTGGTGCTATGGTGACCAAAACAAATGGTATGGCTACACACATCACACACATTAAAGGTATATAAAAAAGATCATTTCCCGCTAAAGCAAAGTCTTTGACAAAGAAAAATGCAAATATAGCAACGCATGATTTACCAATTACAGCAGCAGGTACCAAATCAGTCGATTTTGCATATCTCGCAATGTTTGCGTTACAGGCTAATCCAAAAGCAGTAATTAAACCAAATAAATCCCCATAAAAATTGCCAAGACTTAAAGAATCGTAAAAAATATAAACACAAGCAACAAAGGTAATTATTATTGCAATCCAAGTTTTATTGTCTGGTTTTTCTTTTAAAAAAATAGCTCCCAAAATTGCCGAGAGCATTGGTGCAAGAGCAACCATTAATAAAGTATTTGCTACATTGGTGTTTTGTATTGAGATAATAAAAGTAATATTGCAAATAGAAAAACTAATTACATAAAAAATTCCTGGGTAGCCTATTTTAAACAATGCTTTTAAGAAATTAGTTTTATAAAAAAAAAGAAGACCAATTAGAACTACTACAAATGGAATTGCTCCTCTGTAAAAAAGCATTCCCCAAGTATCAATATTTGATAATCTTATTAGTAAAGAGTCTGGAGTTATAAACATAACTCCTATGAAAGCCATTAACGAACCTTTTTGTTGATTAGTTAAATTATTCAAACCTTAAGTTCTTTCCAAAAAGTTTTAGCTAAATTTTTACCAGATAGATCAAAAAGTGTTTTAAGTCCAGTTGGAGATGTTACATTTATATCTCCATTAAGTTTTTGATCTATAAAATCAATTCCTGCAAAAAAAATATTTTCTTTTTTTAAATCTTTTGCAATTAATTTTGAAATTTTATTTTCTAATTTTGTTAAATTAATATTAATTGGCTTAGCACCTTTACTCATATTACTTAAAAAAGATCCTTTCATAGGAACTCTAGAGATTGCACCGCAAACTTTTCCATTAATTATAAAAACTCTTTTATCTCCTTTATTAATCTTAGATAAAAATTTTTGACACATTATATGATCATGTTTTTTAATAAATTTATTTATAAGTTTTGAATTAAATTTATTTAATAAGTGAATATCATTTCCACTATAACTATGAATAGGTTTGATAATTATTTTTTTATTTTTTTTAATAAATTTTTTGATTTCATTTATGTTCTGAGAAAAAAGTGTATCAGGCATATATTTTAGATACTTGGTGGAATATAGTTTTTCAGAAATATTTCTTATAGATGTTGGGTTATTTATTATTTTAACTTTATTTTTAATAAAATCTAAAATGTAAGTTGTTGATATGTATTCCAAATTAAATGGTGGATCTTGACGGATTAGAATAAACTTACATTCCGTAAGGTCTAAAGTTTGTTCTTTAATGATTTTGTAAAATTTCTTGTTTTGATAATTAAATTTAATAAAGAAGCCTTTAG
Source organism: uncultured Pelagibacteraceae bacterium (assembly GCA_902588855.1). Taxonomy (GTDB): domain Bacteria; phylum Pseudomonadota; class Alphaproteobacteria; order Pelagibacterales; family Pelagibacteraceae; genus Pelagibacter. Next base: position 107,040 of record CACIQS010000001.1, read on the forward strand.
CTAAAACTTTTTTGTTAATTATTGATAGATTTTTTGGGTCATAATAAAAAATCTTATATTTGTTTTGTATTTCGTTAGCTAAAAAAACACTAGTATCAGTTATAGGGTTTAGGGTAGAGGGATGATTTCCTTGAACAGCTACTATTTTATTTGTCATATAATTCTTCTAAATTTTCATTTTTTGAAAATTTACTAATCATATGATCTGCATTTGTAGTCTTGTTATCAACAACATTTTGCAAGTGATTTAAGAAGATGGTTTCGTTATTTCCTTTTTTACTAATGATATCTCTTTTCTCTAATCCTTTTCTAGATATGTCCAAAAGAGAAGAAGTCCAATACAATAAGTCTTTACCCATTAATTGAGTATTAAATCCTTTTTGAGGAGCATCTAAATAAGCATTGATTATCTTATCTGTTTCCCACGAAGAGACCAATTCGTATGCTTCTTCTAAATTTCCATATAACATACCAATATTAAAAGCTGGCCCAGCACATAGGCAATCCCAACCACATGTATCCATTGATCTAAGCTCAATATATTTCTTCAGTCTATTTTCAGTAAAGATAGTACTCAAGTGTGTTGTTAGATCAGACTCTGTTGGAAGTCTATTTCCTATTTCTTCAATTTTTCCCTCCATAAAATCTTTAAATGTATATTTTCTTCCTGAAACATATTGATCATTATGTTGGATGAGTAAAATTGGAAAGTTCATTACAAATTCAGCGTATTTTTCAAAATCTAAATTTTCAAAAAATAATTTAGGCAAACCTCCTCTAGAAGTGCTTTGCCATACTTTAGATCTGTAAGATAAATAATTACTATTCTTTTTTTCAACTATTGATGAGTTTGCAAATAGTGCAATTGAAATTGGAACAATAGAATTAACTAATTTAAATTTTTTAATAAAATCTTCCTCTGAATTGTAGTCAATATTTAATTGTGTGCCACATGTTCGGTACATCATATCTAAACTAAGTTCTCCACCTAGCGGCATATCTTTTGTCATTAAATCATAACGTTGCTTAGGATTTTTTGGTATATCCTCTAATTTTGAAATAGGATCAAAGCCTGCACTAACTATTTTAATACCTAATTTTTTAGTAACTTGTTTTAATTCAAATAAATAATCTTGAGATTCTGCGCAAGCCTCATGCATATGGTTTAATTTATCACCTGATAATTCAATTTGGTTGCCAGGTTCTAGTGTTATATTTTTACCTCCTTTATTAAGACCAATAATATTTTTTTTTTCAAAAACAGGGTTCCAGCCAAACTCATTCAAGGCTGTAAACATTTCTTTTACTTTTGGATAATCAATTCTTTTATTATTTTCAGTGTTGAACAAAAATTTTTCATGTTCAATTCCGATTTTAAAGTCTTTTGTTTCTTTAATACCTGACTGAAAATATTCTATAATTTGGTCTTTTGTTTTAATCATGGCTTCTAATTAGTGATTTATAAATGAATTTAAAGGTAATAATAAGGTTCTTTTGAGAATATTTTCCTTATTATTGGCGTAAAATCCTTTAAAGACATACTTTTATATTCAGGATCAAATGAGCACTGATCGTATTTTTCACAAAAATCTATCGTATCCTGGTAGTATTTATGATCTTTAAATTTGTCTCTTGCGTTTCTATCACCACCTAAATGATGAGCGCTATAATAAGTTTGAAAAAGTCCATGATGAAGAATGATCCAATAAGTTCTTTCGGAAACGTAAGGTCTTAAAATAGAAGCTGCATATTGTGAATGATTCATTGGCGCAAGATCATCTCCTATGTCATGTAATAAAGTTGCAACAATCATCTCATCACTTTCATTATTTTTAAATGCTCTTGTTGCAGCTTGTAAAGAATGTTCTAATCTCGTGATTTTATATCCTTCTAGAGTTGTAGTTTGTTTAGATAAATAATTTATTATTCTATCTGCTGTTTGCCTTTCAAAATTTTTTTCAAATTTTTCTAATAGCTCATAATCTTCTTTAGAACCATTTTTCATTTCAGTAAAATTTACTGTTTTCATAATTAATTATTAGATGCTGTACTTAATAAAGAAAGTTGAGTTATTTTATTATCACCCAATTCATCAACAGGTTTAACTGGGTAATCCCCAGTAAAATAATGATCTGTTAATTGAGGATAAGCCTCATTTCTTTTGTCAAATCCAATTGCTCTATACAATCCGTCAATAGATAAAAATTTAAGTGATTTTGCACCTATATATTCACAAATTTCATCATTAGATTTGTTTGCTGCTAGTAACTCTTTTTTAGTTGGAGTATCTACGCCATAAAAATCTGGAAATTTTATCTCAGGACAAGCTATTCTTACGTGAACTTCTTTTGCACCCGCGTCATATAACATTTTAACAATTTTATAAGATGTAGTTCCTCTTACAAGAGAGTCATCAATTAAAATAATCTTTTTATCTTTAATTGTGCTTTGGTTTGCATTCAATTTTAATTTTACACCTAAGCTTCTTATTTTTTGACTTGGCTCAATAAAAGTTCTTCCAACATAATGATTTCTAATTAAACCATGTTCAAAATTCATTTTTAAATGTTGAGCAAAACCAAGCGCTGCAGCGTTTCCTGAATCTGGTACGGGTACAACTATATCTGCTTTTAGATCATTTTCTTTTGCTAGTTCTTTTCCTAAATTCTTTCTATGTTCATAAGCTGTTTTATTATCAAGTAAGCTGTCTGGTCTTGAAAAATAAATGTACTCAAATACACATGGTCTTACTTTTTTAGGAGAGAAGGGTTTGATACTCGTTAATTCATCATTTTCAATTAATACTATTTCTCCATTCTCTACTTCTCTTATAAATTTTGCACCAATTATATCTAATGCACAAGTTTCGGAGGATAGCACATAGCTATTCCCTAATTTTCCAATCATTAATGGTCTGATTCCATATGGATCTCTTACACCAATTAAAGATTTTTGCGTCATCATCACCAACGCATACCCACCTTGAATTTGAAATATGGCGTCTATTATTTTATCAATTGTTTTTGATCTTTTTGATTTAGCAATTAATTGGACTATAGTTTCAGTATCAGAAGTAGTATAAAAAATTGCTCCTTCTTCTACTAGTTTTTTTCTTAAAGATATTGAATTTGTTAAGTTTCCGTTATGAGATACTCCAATTCCACCAGCGTTAGTGTCTGCAAAAAAAGGTTGAATATTTCTTAAAATATTATTACCGGTAGTACTATATCGATTATGGCCAATTGCATAATTTCCCTTAAGGTTTTTTAAAACTTTTTCTTTATTGAAATTATCTCCAACTAAGCCAAATCTTTTTTCAGAATAATATTTCTCTCCATCAAAAGTCACTATTCCACATCCTTCCTGGCCCCTATGCTGAAGTGCGTGTAAACCTAAAGCTGTTAAAGCAGATGCATCTTTAGCATTACTGATGCCAAATACTCCGCACTCTTCTTTTAATTTTGGATCAAATATCTTCAATTTTTTCTTTAGACTCTTGATATGTTTTTTCATTAGGGAATTCTTTTATCAGATAATTACTACCTTTTTCTAAATATGGAAAGGTGTATGATTTATTTAAATTTATTGGCCATTTATCATGATTATAAACAATATGAATTCCTGAAAAAATACAAACAGAAATAATATATGCTTTTACAAACCCAAAAAAGAATCCAAAGGTAGTGTCTAAATTTCCTATACCAGTATATTTTACAGTTTTACTGATACCTTTGTTAACTAATAAGACTAAGAATATAACAACTATAAAAATTGCAATTCCAAGTCCTACATCCAGAACATATTCGTTATCGATTATATCCTCTACATAAGGTTTTATACGTGGAAATAAAATAAGAGTAACGACATAGGCTAGTAGCCATTTTGCCATTGAAAGGATGCTTAATACAAACCCTTTTCTATAACAACTTATTAGAGACCATATAGTTATTATAAAATAGATTAAATCAATAATAGACGATCCTTCAAAAAAATCTTTAAAAGCGTCAACCATTAAGCATCTTTACCAAAAGGTTTTACTATCAATATCAATGCAGGTAATAAAGTTAACACCGATATCATCGCAAGCAACATTGCAAGACCTGTAAACATACCAAAATAAATAGTAGGTATAAATTTGGATAATACTAAAATTGAAAAACCAAAAACAATTGTGATTGAAGTATTTAAAATTGCAACCCCAACTGTTGAATGACATGTTTTTAAAGTTTTGTTATAATCTTTTAATTTATTAAATTCTTCCTTAAATCTGTAAATATAGTGAATACTATTATCAACAGCTATACCAATTGTAATTGCAGCAATTGTTATAGTCATCATATCTAATGGGATTTCTAACAAACCAATAATTCCTAAAATAAAGAATGCGGCAATAAAATTTGGTACTACACCAATTAATGAAAGTTTTATATTTCTAAATAAAACAATGAACATTGAGAAAATGCCAATCATAACCAAACCAAGTGTTAAAATTTGTGACTTAAACAAACTTTGTAATAAATTATTAAATAATATTAGTACTCCAGCTAATTTATAATCATCTTTTTCTAAACCTAGTTCATTTTTTAGATCAAAATTAATTTTATTAATTAAATCATTTCTTCTCAAGTTTTCTTGAGAGTCTATAATTCTAAGACTAATTCTAGCCTCATTATTTTCTATTGATAGATATGGATCAATTATTTCTGTTTTGATACTTTCAGGTATTTTAGAGTACAATACTCCCATCTCTAAAGCACCAAGTGGATTATTGTTATTTAATTTAGTAGCAACATCTATAATTGATGAAAAGGATAAAACTTTACCAACTTGTGGAAGACTATCTAAATAATTGTGAACAGATGTAATTCTATCTACTTTATCTTTTGTAAACCAATACTTTTCATCGTTTGTATCTTCTTCATCTTCCCAATCTTCAAATTCATCATCTTCTTCTGATTTCTTTTCCTCTTTTTTTGGAAATTTTAAAATTACTTCTAAAGGTGTAGTTCCACCAAGCTCCTCATCGATTAGTTTCATTCCTTTATAAATTTCAGTGTTTTTATCAAAATAATTTATAAAGCTATTTTCAACTTCTAACTTACTTATGCCAATTACACTAAAGACAACGATAATTCCAGTTACAGAAAAAATTGTAAATTTATTATTTAAGGAAATAGAGCCAAGTATTGATGTAATTTTAGAATTCTGTTCTTTTTTTAAGGATATGTTTCCAGTTGAGGTAAAACTTAAAAGAGTAGGGAGCAAAGTAAAAGTAATTATAAAAGATGTAACCAAGCCGAAAGTCATCATCCATCCAAAATCAATAATTGGTTTAATTTCACTAAAGATTAAAGATAAGAAAGCTAAAATTGTTGTTAAAACTGTATACAGAATAGGCCAAAACATTTTGCTGGTTGTTAAGGAAATAATTTCAAAGTTATTTTTGGAAGAAAAATTTTTTTTTAGCTGTAGAAACCTTGTGCTCATATGAATATTCATTGCCATTGTTAAAATTAGCATCAAGGCAATAAAGTTTGATGAAATAACAGTTACTTTCCATCCAAGTAAACCCAAAAATCCCATCATAATAACGACAGAGAAAAAACAACTACTAATAGGAACAATAATCCAAATTAGATTTCTAAATACAAACCAAAGAGTTGCAATAATAAACAATAAAACTCCAATACCAAATACAATGATATCACTCTTGATAAAAGTCATCATATCATCTGCAATCATTGGAATTCCGCCTAAGTAAATTTTTCCAACATCTCCATAGCTTTGAATTACTTGTCTTATCTCTAAAATATTTTGGTGATTTTGTTTTTTTATTTGATCTTTATATTTTTCTATTTCTTCTCTAGATTTACTTTCGATATTTTCTAATTTGCTATTTTGTTTTATATTTACAATTATGCCACTTGTCTTACCATCTTCACTAATAACAAAATTTCTGAAAACAGGACTATTTAAAATCTCACCAAAACCTCTTTCTCTATCTACTTCATCATCTTTTAAAGTTTTGAAACTTTCTAATCTTTCTTGAAGTGGTGCATCTGAGTTATTTAAAAGTGGAACGTCTAAAAGTGTAATAACACTGTGAACCCAATCTAAACTTTGAATTTTATACTTTAGACTTAACAGATTATTGATAGAGGAATCTGTCACCATTCCCTCATTTGGTGTGTAAGTAAGAATTAGAAATTCTTTTGACCCGTATCTTTCCGTAATTTCATTTAAGTATGCTAAATCTGGATCTCCATCAATTAATAGGGTTTCTGATGAAGCATCTAACCTAAAATCTTTAGAATAATAACCAAAACTTAAAATAGAAATAATCAGTAGTATAAATACTGCCTTTGGGTTCTTTAAAACTAAGTTTTGATATATTTGAGCCAACATTAGCTCTTTTATATTGGAAATTAATTAGTTTGAGTATCTTTAAATTTTGTAAATCTTTCTTCAAACTCAAGTGTTACATTACCAATTGGACCGTGTCGTTGTTTCCCAATAATAATTTGAGCTAAGTGTGCTACCTCATTCATTTTAGCTTGCCATTCCGCATGTTCTACTGTTGCTTCTCTAGGTTCTTTTCTAGATAGATAATATCCTTCCCTGTAAACAAACATCACAACATCCGCATCTTGTTCGATTGAACCTGATTCTCTTAAATCTGCTAATTGAGGCTTATGATCATCTCTTTGCTCTACTTGTCTTGATAATTGTGATAGTGCAACAACAGGAACTGCAAGCTCCTTTGCTATAGCTTTAAGCCCTTGCGTAATTTGAGAGATTTCCTGAACTCTCCCGTCTTTGTTATAAGTTGTTCCTCTCATTAATTGGATATAATCAACCACAATCATATCTAATCCAAATAGTCTTTTAATTCGTCTTGCTCTATTACTTAAAGCAGCAATGCTGATTGCTGGTGTTTCATCAATATAAAGTGGAAGTTCAGCTATATTTTTTGAAGTTTCTAAAAATTTATCAAATTGATCATCAGAAATTCTTCCTCTTCTTATATCATTTGAGCTAATTCTTGCTTGTTCAGAAATTATACGTGTTGAAAGCTGTTCAGATGACATTTCTAATGAGAAAAAGGCTATAGAGGATTGTTTACCACTATCTTGTAATTTTTGAGCAGCATTGAATGCAATATTTGTGGCAAGTGAGGTCTTTCCCATTGATGGACGACCTGCAATAATTATTAAATCAGATTGGTGTAAACCTCCAAGTTTATCATCTAAATCTCTAAGTCCTGTAGGAACTCCAACAATTCCTTCATCATTTTTATAAGCAGCTGAAGCCATTTCAATAGTTTGCTTCATAGCGTCATCAAACTTTATTAGAGAAGAATTAAAAGACCCTTTTTCAGCTAAATCAAATAATTGTCTTTCAGAATTTTCTATTATAGTTTGACCACTTGTATCGAGGTCATTTAATTTAGCACTATCAATGGTTTCTTCAGAAATTTTTATTAACTCTCTTCTTACAAACATATCATAAATAATTTTTGTCATTGCCACTATTCCTGCTTTTGATGCAGTATAATTAGCTTGACCTAAATTTCCTGTATGTCCAACGACAGAGGTAATGTTAACTATTTTTCCAGATTTGTTTTTTAACATTTTTTTTATAGCAAATTTACTCATCAAAAATGTTGAAGTTAAATTAATATCAATTACTTTTCGCCATTCATTCAAACTCATTCTAATTGCCAAGTTATCTTGTGTGATACCTGCATTATTTACAATACAATCCAAACTTCCACCCAGTTCTTTTGTGGCATTTTCAATAAAATCCTCAATTTTTTCACTTTGCGATATATCAAACCTTAAAATATTTATTTTTTCGAATTCTTTTTTTAACTCTTCAAGTTTCTCAATTCTTGTTCCTGATGCTAAAATATTGGCACCACTTTCATATAATTTTTTTACAATTGAGTTTCCTATCCCTCCAGATGCACCTGTAACAATTATATTTTTATCTTTTAAATCATTCATATTTTTAAATTTTCAATATCCTCTAGGCTGTTTATCGTGTTAATTTTAACTTCTCTATTAATCCTTTTTACCAAACCTGACAAAACTTTCCCAGGTCCAATTTCTATAAAATGATCAACATTTCTATTAATCATATTTAAGACACTCTCTCTCCATCTTACTCTATTTTCAATTTGTTTTATTAATAGTGATTTTAAATCTTCAGTATTTGAAACAGGTTCAGCTGTTACATTTGAAATTAACTTATTGCTTCCATCAGAAAATGAAATTTTGTTTAACTCTTCTGTCATAATCTCTGTTGCTTTGCTCATAAGACTGCAGTGAAAAGGAGCACTTACTGGAAGTTTAATATTTTTAATTGAATTTTCTTTTAATATTTCAGTTAACTTCTCTAAATCCTCAGTTTTTCCACTCAAAACTATTTGTCCTTCTGAATTATCATTAGCTATTTGCGCTATAAATTTAGATACATGGTCTTTTAATATCTTTTCAACAACTTCAACAGTTGAACCAAGTACTGCAACCATGCCACCCTCACCCTTTGGTACAGAATTGTGCATTGCGTCACCTCTAATCCTTAAGATTTTTAATGTCTCTGAAAAATTTAAATATCCTGCGCAAGATAAAGCAGAATACTCGCCTAAGGAATGCCCTGCAAAATAATTTGCTTTGTTTAAATCAATATTAAATTCTTTTTTAATAACTCTAAAAATAGAATAACTTATTAAAAAAATTGCTGGCTGAGTGTTTACTGTTAAATCAAGATCTTCTTTAGGTCCTTCCAATATTAACTTTGAAATTGAATAATTTAGTGTTTCATCTGCCTCTTTAAATAAGCTTTTCACGAGCTCAAATTTATCATAAAACTCTTTTCCCATTCCAACTATTTGGGAACCTTGACCTGGAAATACTACTGAAAACATATAAAAATATTAATAATTTTGTGTTTTATCTATTGATATTGAACTTTTATAATAGTATATCCTCACTTTTTATTAAAGAACATAAATGAACTTATACGAACATACTATAATAGCTAGACAAGACACTTCACCGAGTGAATTAAAACAATTAACTGAAAAGTATTCTAAAATTATTGAAAAAAATGAGGGTGAAGTTGTCAAAACTGAGAGCTGGGGCCTTCTAAACCTCTCTTATCTTATTAAGAAAAATAAAAAAGGAAGCTACATTCACTTTAAGATCAAAGGTAAAGGTAAAGTAGTTGAAGAGTTAGAAAAAAATGAAGCTATTGATAAAAAATTATTAAGATATTTAACTGTTAGAGTAAAAGAATTTGATTTAAACACTAACTACTTTGGAAAAAAAGAAGATATTGATAACAAAGAAAGTGCTAAAAACTGATGCCAAAAAGACAAAGTGGAAATAAAAAAAGTAAGCAAAGTAACTTTGCAAAGTTAAGTATTTTTCAACCAAATAAATATAAATTTAAAAAAACTTGTCCACTTTCAGTAAAAGGTGCTCCTAAAGTTGATTATAAAAATATCAAGCTTTTGAAGAGATATGTTTCTGAAAATGGGAAAATTTTACCATCAAGAATTACAAACGTTTCCCAAAAAAAACAAAGAGAATTGTCTTTATCAATTAAAAGAGCAAGAAACCTAGCTTTAATATAATGAAAGTTATTTTATTAGAAAACGTTAAAAGAATTGGATCGGTTGGAGAAGTAATAGATGTAAAGAGAGGTTTTGCTAGAAATTTTTTGATTGCAAATAAAAAAGCTCTTTATGCATCTAAAGAAAACATCAAAGAAGTAGAAAAAATAAAAGCGGAATTATCTAAAAAAGATAATGAGAGAAAACGAGAAGCAGCTGATATTGCAGAACAAATCAATAATAAAGAATACTCAGTTCAAAAATTAAGTACTGAAAATAACGAACTTTATGGCTCAGTAAAACCAACTGAAATTTCGAAACTTATTCAAGAAGAAAATAAAATTGAAATCAAACCTTCAATGATACAACCTGTTGAAGAAATTAAGTCTTTAGGGAAATTCAAAGTAAAAATTTCCTTACACTCTGAAGTTGATGCTGAAATAGTAGTTAATGTTAAATCAGCAGATACAATCCAGTAATTATACATTCTTTTCAACAGCTAAAATTTAAAATTTAAATAATAAAATTTTTTCTGTAAAATTTATTTTATGGAAAACAATTTAAGTATTGTTAAAGATAAATTTAAAGAATTACCAAACAACATTGAAGCAGAACAATCGGTAATTGGATCAATACTAGTTAGCAATGATATTTTTGACGAAATTAATACAATCATTTCATCTATTAACTTTTATGATCCTATGCATCAAAAAATATTTGAAGCAATAGAAAACCTTATCTACAAAGGTATGCTTGCTAATCCAATTACATTAAAAAACTATTTTGAAGACGAAAAAGATGACATTAATATTCCAGAATATTTAGTAA
>CACIQS010000002.1 GCA_902588855.1 uncultured Pelagibacteraceae bacterium
CGGAGCAACATCTGGAAAACTTTTTGCAGCCGGTCAAGCTGGTGAAAGATTCTCTGTAAGAAATTCAGGTGCAGTTACAGTTATTGAAGGATGTGACTCGAATGGTTGTGAGTATATGACTGGTGGAACTGTAGTAATTCTTGGAGATGTTGGAGATAATTTTGCTGCTGGTATGACAGGTGGTATGGCTTTTATCTATGATAAATCGCAAGAATTTGAAAAAAAAGTAAACCCAGAGTCAGTTGTTTGGCAGAATGTTGAAACGGATTATTGGAAAGAAAATTTAAAAAATTTAATCAAAGAACACCACGAAGAGACAGGATCTTTGTTGTCTAAAGAAATAATTGAAAATTATGATAATGAAATTAATAATTTCATTCAGGTTTGTCCTAAAGAAATGTTAGATAAACTTAAAAACCCTATCAGTTTAAAAAAAGTTATAAAAGAAGTTAGTTAATTAATAATTTTAGTTCTTTTAAGATTATATTAAGCCATTTCTTATTTGATAAGCTATGGTCACCCTTTTTTACAATGATCAATTTTTTTTTTGCTTTTGGAAATAGTTTTAAAACTTTTCTAGAATAACTTACCGGTACAGCTTCATCATATTCACCATGCAACATGGTAATATTAATTTTTGAATTTATTTTTTTGTTTAAAACTCTATTTTTTCTTCCATCTTTTATAAGCTGATAAGTAATTGGATACTCATAATTCCCATGTTTTAGGTGATATATACCTTTTTGGATTGTTTCTTGCTTTATTTTTTTGGAGAATTTTTTCCACATCAAATTTTCTAAAAACTCAGGTGCCGACCCAATTCCTAAAAATCCCATAATTTGTTTTTTAAATATTTTGAATTGTCTTAAAGCAATCCAAGCGCCCATACTTGAACCAATGACATAAAAATTATTATTTTTTACATATTTATTTATCAATGTAGAAGTTTCTTTAGTCCATTTTGAAATATTTCCATTTGTGAATTTACCTGTAGATTTTCCATGACCTGAATATTCTAAAGCAAGAAAACTTATTTTATTTTTTCTTGCAAATTTTAAAAAAGCTTCTGGCTTTTTTCCTTCAAGATCTGACATAAATCCATGCAAGAAAACTATGAATGGAGAATTTTTATAAATTTTACAAATATGTCTAATTTTCCTAGACTTTGAAATTGTTTGGAATCTGAAATTTGCCATAATCGTTTATAAGAATTGCTAATTAATATATAATCATATCAAATGTCATCTAATTTAAAAGTTTTGCAAGTAATTCCAAAACTTGGATATGGCGGCGCAGAGACCGGCTGTTATGATATTGCTCACTATTTGCCAGAAAACGGTTGCAAATCATTTATAGTTACTAGTGGTGGTGAGTTACTTAAATTTGTAGATAAAAATAAAGTAAAAGTTTTTAGACTTCCAGTTCAAAGTAAAAATCCAATATTAATTTTAATTAATGCGATAATTTTAACTTTTATTATTTTATTTAATAATATTTCGATCATACACGCCAGAAGTAGAGCGCCTGCATGGTCTTGTTTAATAGCCTCTAAGATAACAAGCAGAAAGTTTGTGACTACATTTCATGGAACTTATAATTTTAAAAGTAATTTAAAAAAATTATATAATTCAGTAATGGTTCGATCTGATTTAATTATTGCAGGATCAAATTTTATTTTTTCACACATCAAAGAAAATTATTCAAATTACTTAAATCAAAAAAAAAAATTATTAGTAGTGTTTAGAGGAATTAATGTTGATTATTTTGACCCTACTACAAAACTTGAAACTGAAGAAAAAAAATTATTAAAACAATGGGAAATAGAAAAAGATAAAAAGATTATACTTTTGCCTGGTAGATTAACTACTTGGAAGGGACAAGAGGTATTTATCGAAGCAATCAATCTGGTAAATATTGAATTAGGTTATGAGGCATTTTATGCTGTTATCCTTGGAAGTGATCAGGGAAGAGACTTGTATAAAAAAAAACTAATAAGGCTTTCAGAGCAATATAGGTTGACTAAACAGCTAAGATTTATCGACCACTGTAAAGATATGGCATTGGCTTACAAAGTTTCTGATATAATTGTTTCAGCTTCTATTGAACCAGAGGCTTTTGGTAGAGTTTCTGTAGAGGCCCAATCTATGGAGAAACCAATTATTGCTAGTAATATTGGTGGCTCTAATGAGACTGTCGTTGATGAAAAAACAGGCTATTTATTTAAAGCAGGTGACGCAAAGTCTTTAAGTGAGAAAATTTTAAAAACTCTAACAATTGACGAAACTCAATTAAAATTAATTGGTATTGAAGGAAGAAAAAATATAGTTCAAAAATTTAATGTTGAAAAAATGTGCTTTTCTACTTATTCAGAGTATAAAAGATTAATAAATTAAATGCCTATAATTACATTACCTGATGGAAATAATATTGATTTCCCAAATAAAGTTACTGGATTAGAAGTAGCAGAAAAAATTAGCAAATCATTAGCTAAACAAGCAATGGTAATAAGTGTAGATGGCGAGTTAAAAGACTTAGAACATTTAATTGAGAAAGACTGTTCGGTAAAAATTTATACATCTAAAAATCCTGAGGGTCTAGAAACCATTAGACATGATACAGCTCACATATTAGCAATGGCAGTGCAAGAATTGTTTCCAGGAACACAAGTTACGATTGGCCCTGTAATTGAAAACGGATTTTATTATGATTTTGCTAGAAAAGATCCATTCACAGAAGACGATTTAACAAAGATTGAAAATAAAATGAAAGAAATTGTTGATCGAGACGAGATTACCAAAAGGGAAGTTTGGGACAGAAATAAAGCTATAGATCATTTTAAAAAAAAAGGTGAAATCTATAAAGCTGAGTTAATTGAAGCAATACCTGAGGGTGAAGATGTTTCAATTTATTTTCATGGAGATTGGCATGATCTTTGCAGAGGACCACATCTTTCTTCTACAGGTAAAATTGGAAAATACTTCAAATTAATGAAAGTTTCAGGAGCGTATTGGAGAGGTGATTCAAACAATGAAATGCTACAAAGAATTTATGGTACAAGCTGGGCTTCCCAAAAAGATTTAGATGAGTATTTAAAAAGAATAGAAGAGGCAGAAAAAAGAGATCATAGAAAATTAGGAAAAGAAATGGACCTGTTTCATTTTAGAGAAGAAAGCCCGGGCTCAGTTTTCTGGCATGAGAGAGGATGGGCATTATTTCAAAAATTAATTAATTATATGAGAAGCAGACAAGACGCGGCTGGATACAAAGAGGTAAATACTCCTGAAATTTTAGATAGACAATTATGGGAAAAATCTGGTCATTGGGGGAAGTATGGAGAGAATATGTATACATCAGAAACTCCTGACGAAAAAGTTTTTGCAATAAAACCAATGAATTGTCCAGGACATGTACAAGTATTTAATCAAGGTTTAAAAAGTTATCGAGATTTACCATTAAGATATGCAGAGTTTGGCAAAGTTCATCGTTATGAACCATCGGGTGCTTTACATGGTTTACTTAGAGTAAGAGCTTTTACTCAAGATGATGCGCATATTTTTTGTGCGGAAGATCAAATTACGAGTGAGTGTTTAAACGTAACAAATTTAATTCTAGATATTTATAAAGACCTTGGTTTTGAAAATGTAATTTTAAAATATGCAGATCGACCAGAAGTTAGAGTTGGAGATGATGAGGTTTGGGATAAGGCAGAAGCTTCGCTTCTTGAAGCAGTTAAAGCCTCTAAGTTAGAATATAGCATCAATAAAGGTGAAGGTGCCTTCTACGGGCCAAAAATTGAATTTGTTTTAAGAGATGCTATTGGAAGAGATTGGCAATGTGGAACCTTGCAAGTTGATTTAAATTTACCTGGAAGATTAGATGCATCATATGTTGATAAAGACGGAACAAAAAAAGTTCCTGTTATGCTTCATAGAGCGTTGTTTGGTTCTCTAGAAAGATTTATAGGAATATTGATTGAAAATTATGCTGGTAAATTTCCTTTTTGGATTTCACCTTTACAAACAATGGTAATTCCAATTTCAGAAGAGTTTAATGATTATGCAATAGAAGTTTCTAAAAAAATTAAAGATGTAGGCATAAGTTCTGCAGTTGATATTAAAAATAATAACTTAAACTATAAAATTAGAGATCATTCTTTAGCAAAAATACCTCTTTTATTAATTTGTGGTAAAAAAGAAGTTGACTCCAATTCAGTAACGATTAGAAGGTTAGACTCTAATAAACAAGAAAATATGGATATAGACACATTTTTAAAAACTTTCTCTGCTTTAAATAAAGCATCATCAAACTAAGTGGCAGATTTCAAACAAAATTACTTTCAAAGAAGAACAAAGGATAGAGGTCCAAGGTCTAATAACCGAATATCTTCACCTGACGTTCAAGTAATTGCAAGTGATGGTGAAAATCTTGGAGTGATAAGCACTAATGAAGCTATATCAATGGCAAAAAATCAAGGATTAGATTTAATTGAAATTGCACCTAATGCAAACCCACCTGTATGTAAAATCATGGATATGGGTAAGTATAAATATGATGCTCAAAAAAAAGCAAATCTTGCAAAAAAGAAACAAAAAATAATTTCATTAAAAGAAATTAAAATGAGACCTGTAACAGAAACTCATGATTATGAATTTAAGGTCAAAAACGCAAAAAAATTTATCTCTAAGGGAGATAAAGTTAAATTTACTATCAGATTTAAAGGGCGAGAACTTCAACACTCTCATTTAGGCAATGAACTGATGGGTAAAATTAAAGAGGATATGAAGGATATTGGTAGAGTAGAGTTGCAACCCAAATTTGATGGGAAGCAAATGATTATGGTAATTCAACCTTTATAAGCCTTAATAGAGGTTGTAAAATTTCAACATTCTTTGTATAAGTCCGCTGAATTATGCCAAAATTAAAAACAAAAAGCTCAGCAAAAAAAAGATTTAAAATATCAGCAAAGGGTAAAGTTATATCTGCTCAAGCAGGTAAAAGACACGGTATGATTAAACGAACGAATTCACAAATTAGAAAATTAAGAGGCACTACAACTTTGTCTAAACAAGACGGCAAAATTGTTAAATCATACATGCCTTACAGTTTAAGAGGGTAACAATGGCAAGAGTTAAAAGAGGCGTAACAAGTAAAGCAAAGCATAAAAAAGTTTTAAAAGCCGTAAAAGGTCAGTGGGGCAGAAGAAAAAATACTATCAGAGTTGCCAAACAAGCAATGGAGAAATCCATGCAGTATGCTTATAGAGATAGAAGAAATAAAAAAAGAGATTTCAAATCATTATGGATACAAAGAATTAATGCTGGTGTAAGAGCAGAGGGTATGACTTATTCAAAATTCATTAATGGTTTAAGTAAATGTGGTGTTGCAATAGATAGAAAAATTTTAGCTGAAATTGCTTACGATAGTCCAGAAGCATTTAAAACAATTGTACAAAAAGCTCAATCCGCTTTAAATTAATCTCTATTGTTTTTATTTCTTAAGGAAATAATCTACTAATATGTCAGACATAAAAAATATTAGAGATCAATTTTTATTAAAGCTTAAAAATGAACTAAGCTTAGATGAAATCAATTCAATCAAAACAGAGTTATTTGGAAAAAATGGTCAAATTTCATCTTTATTCAAAACTGTAGGATCAATACCAGAGTCTGATAGAAAAACTTTTGCAGCAGACTTGAATAAAATAAAAGATGAACTGCAATCTTTAATTTCGGAAAAAATTAAAGAAATAGAAACAAAAGAAGTTAATCAAAAACTTGAAAAAGAAAAAGTTGATATAACTTTACCTGGAAGACCTTTTGTTAGAGGAAAAATTCATCCTGTATCTCAAACTATAGATGAAATTTCATCTATATTTTCAGAAATAGGTTTTAGTGTTGAAGAAGGACCAGATGTAGAAAATGAATATAATAACTTTACTGCACTAAATACTCCTGATAATCATCCAGCTCGTGATATGCACGATACTTTTTATTTAGACGAAAATAAGAAAGTTTTGTTAAGAACGCATACTTCACCAGTTCAAATTAGAACTATGTTAAAAGACAAGCCACCGTTTAAAATTATTGCTCCAGGTAGAACATATAGATCAGATAGTGATCAAACACATGCGCCAATGTTTCATCAGGTTGAGGGCCTTCATATAGATAAAGATATTAACATGGGTCATTTAAAGGGATGTTTAAATTATTTTATTAAAGAGTTCTTTGAAGTGGAAAAAATCAAAATGAGATTTAGACCAAGTCATTTCCCTTTTACAGAACCATCTGCAGAAGTAGATATTGGTTACGAAATTAAAGATGGTAAAATTGTTATAGGAGAAGGGGATCAGTGGCTTGAAATTTTAGGATGTGGAATGGTTCATCCAAATGTTTTAAAAAATGTTAAAGTTGATCCTGCTAAATACCAAGGATATGCATTTGGCATAGGTATAGACAGGTTAGCTATGCTAAAATATGGTATTAATGATTTAAGAGCTTTCTTTGACTGTGACTATAGATGGTTAAATCATTTTGGATTTGATCCACTTGATGTACCCACAAATTATAGAGGTCTAAGTCGATGAAGATAACATTTAATTGGTTAAAAGATCATTTATCTGTAAGTGCTAAGGAAGAGAAGTTACTTGAGAAATTAACTGATATTGGACTTGAAGTTGAAAGTGTTGAAAATTTATCTGAAGGTTTAGATTTATTTAAAGTAGCAAAAATTTTAAAAACCGAAAAACATCCTAATGCAGACCGTTTAAAAGTTTGTGATGTTGATGTAGGCGAAAAAGAAATTAAGAAGGTCGTATGTGGCGCACCAAATGCTAGAGAAGGTTTAATTACTGTTTATGCTCCTCCTGGTGCGGTTATTCCAAAAAATAAAACTAAATTAATTATAGCAAAAATTAGAGATGTTACATCTTATGGTATGCTTTGTTCTGAATCTGAACTCAATTTGTCTGAAGAAAGTGACGGAATTACTGAACTTTCATCTTCGAAATACAACAATAGTATTGGAAAAAGTTTTTTTACTCAATCTAGTTCTAATTTGATTGATTTATCAATCACACCCAACAGACCGGACTGTCTTGGTGTTAGAGGAATAGCTAGAGATTTAGCAGCTTCAGGCTTCGGTAAATTAAAACAGATTAAAGACCAAAAAATAAAATCGAAAAAATCCCAAACAATTAAAGTAAAAATTACAAACGAAAAAAACCAAGGATGTTTTTCTTTTGGAAGCTGTTTGGTAACAAATGTAAAAAATACCGAAAGTCCAAAGTGGTTAAAGGATAAATTAATTTCTATAGGTCAAAAACCTATTTCAGCAATTGTTGATATTACAAATTATGTAATGATTGATATTAATCGTCCATTACACGCATATGATGCTGATAAAATTGAAAAGGGTATAATTGTTAGAAACTCAAATTCTGGTGAAGAGTTCACAGCTTTAGATAACAAAACCTATAAACTTGATGACGATATGTGTGTAATTAGTGATGATAAAGGTGTGTTAGGACTTGGTGGTATCATCGGAGGCACAAGATCTGGAACAGAAATGGATACACAAAATGTTTTAATCGAGTCAGCTTATTTTGATCCAAGATCAATTAGAAGAACAGCAAAAAGATTAAATATTGATACTGATGCAAAATTTAGATTTGAAAGAGGAATAGACCAATTATCAATTGATGAAGGTTTAAATAAAGCAGCTTTTTTAATTAAAGAAATTTGTGGTGGTGAAATTAGTAAGCTAGATATTCAAAAAATAAGTACATTTAAAAATAAAATAATTAAGTTTGATCCAAATTCATTTGAAAATATAACCGGTTTTAAAATTTTAACAAAAGACATGTTAAAAATTTTAGATAACTTAGGCTTTACATGTAAAAAAGATAAAAAAGTTTTTAAACTAAGTATCCCATCCTGGAGACCAGATATTACTCAGGAAATAGATGTTGTTGAGGAATTGGTAAGAATAGTTGGTTATGATAAAATAAAGATAGAAGAACCTATCAAAGAGAGAAAAAAATCTACTTTAACACAAACTCAAAAATTGTTTCATTTCCTTCAAAGATCTGTTGCTTCAAAAGGTTATTTGGAGGCAATTACTTGGTCTTTCACAGATGCAAAATATAATGATCATTTCAAAGGACAAAATGATGAATTAAAAATTGTGAACCCTATAAGTTCAGAATTAGGAGTTTTAAGAAATTCAATATTTTCAAATTTAATTATGTATATGAGCAAAAATATAGATAGAGGATTTAAAGATTTATCTATTTTTGAAATAGGACCAACATTTTTTGGAAAACAACCTGGTGAACAAAATATAGTAGTCTGTGGTTTATCTGCTGGAAAAAAATCTCGTCTTTCTTGGTTAGAAAAAGAGAGAAATGTTGATGTTTTTGATATTAAAAAAGATGTAGTTCAAACTTTAGTTGAAGCAGGTTACGATGCAGAAAAATTTTTTATTGATGATGAAACACCCGATTATTATCATCCAGGTAAATCAGGAAGATTATTTTTGAACAGAGGTAAAGAAAGTGTGGCTGCATACTTTGGTGAAATTCATCCAAATATCATTAAGCAAATAGATATGAAAACCGAGTCTTTAGTAGGTTTTGAAATATTTCTTGATAATTTAAAATTACCAAAAAAATCATTAAAAGATCAAAAAACAAAATATTCTGTTTCAGATTATCAAAAGTCAGAAAGGGATTTCGCTTTTATAGTTGATAAGAAAATTAAAGTTCAAGATTTGGTAAATGTTGTATCAAATGTTGATAAAAATTTGATTTCTAATATTAAAGTTTTTGATGTTTATGAGGGCGATAATATTCCTGAAAACCAAAAATCAATTGCGATAAGTGTTACAATTCAATCTCAAGAAAAAACTCTTAAAGAAGCGGATTTAGACCAAATAACTAAGTCAATTATAGAAACAGTCGAAAATAAAACTGGCGCTAAAATTCGATCCTAAAGCCAATGAGTTCAATCGATAATATAAGAAATTTTGCAATCATTGCACATATTGATCATGGAAAATCTACTATTGCTGACAGAATAATTCATAGTTGTGGTGGTTTGACTGAAAGGGAGATGAAAGCTCAAGTTCTAGACTCAATGGATATTGAACGAGAGAGAGGTATTACAATAAAGGCGCAAACAGTAAAGCTAAATTATAAAGCTAAAGACGGAAAACATTATATTTTAAATATTATAGATACACCAGGCCATGTAGATTTCAGCTACGAGGTGAGTAGATCATTGTATGCGTGTGAAGGTTCAATTTTGATCGTGGATAGTACACAAGGAGTTGAAGCTCAAACTTTAGCAAACGTCTACCAGGCATTAGACATAAATCACGAAATTGTTCCAGTATTGAATAAAGTAGATTTGCCAGCTTCTGATTTAGAAAGAACAAAAAAACAAATTGAGGAAGTTATTGGTATAGATACTGACAATGCTATTCCATGCTCTGGAAAAACTGGTGAGGGAATAGGAGATATTTTAGAGCAAATTATAACAACTTTACCAGCACCAAAAGGAGAAAGTTCGTCAGATCTAAAATGTTTATTAGTCGATAGTTGGTACGATACTTATTTAGGTGTTGTCATATTAGTTAGAGTTATAGATGGCAAACTTAAGAAACATATGAAAATTAAAATGATGTCTACAAATCAAGAATATATCGTTGAAAAAGTTGGCGTATTTACCCCAAAACCAGTTGATATTACTGAATTAAAAACAGGAGAAATAGGATTTATCACAACAGGAATAAAAGTGTTATCAGAAACAAAAGTTGGAGATACAATTTGTGACGCAACAAAACCGTTAAAAGAAGCTTTGCCAGGTTTTAAACCAAGTAAACCAGTGGTATTTTGTGGATTGTTTCCCGTAGATAGTTCAGAGTTTCAAAAGTTAAAAGATGGTTTAGCAAAGTTACAATTAAATGATGCAAGCTTTTCTTTTGAGCCAGAGTCATCTTCAGCTTTAGGGTTAGGATTTAGATGTGGTTTTTTAGGTTTGCTTCATCTAGAAATTGTAACAGAAAGATTAGAGAGAGAATTTGATGTCAATTTATTAACAACAACTCCTGGAGTGGTTTATAAAGTGCATTTGAATAATGGTGATACTATGGATTTGCAAAATCCATCAAGCTTACCTGATCCAACATTAATAAAATATATTGAAGAACCTTGGATTAAGGCAACTATTATTACTCCAGATCAGTATTTAGGTTCAATAATTAAAATGTGTCAGGATAAAAGAGGAGTACAAACCAACCTTAGTTATTCTGGTAATAGAGCAGTAGTAAATTATGAACTTCCCTTAAATGAAGTTGTGTTTGATTTTAACGATAGACTTAAGTCAATGACAAGTGGATATGCAAGTTTTGATTATGAAATAATTGAGCATAGAGAAGGTGATTTAGTGAAACTTGGTATTTTGGTAAATGCTGAACCTGTTGATGCTTTAGCTATGATGATACATAAAGATTTTGCTCAAAAAACTGGGAGAGAAGTTTGTGAAAAATTAAAAGACCTAATTCCAAGACATAATTTTATGATACCCGTTCAAGCTGCAATTGGAGGAAAAATAATTGCTAGAGAAACTATCAAAGGTTTTAAAAAAGATGTTTTAACAAAAATTCATGGTGGTGGAGCTACAGATAGAAAAAGAAAATTATTAGAAAAACAAAAAAAGGGTAAGGCTAGATCAAAACAATTTGGAAGAGTTGAAATACCTCAAGAGGCATTTATTGGTATTCTTAAAATTTCAAAAGAAAAATAACTGGAGAGGTGGCCGAGTGGTTGAAGGCGCACGCTTGGAAAGCGTGTAAAGGAGTAATTCTTTCATGGGTTCGAATCCCATTCTCTCCGCCATTAAATTTGTTATGTTTTTCAACAATAATTTGATCAATTAATGGCTTAATTATTAAGATAAATCAGCATTTTTTAAAAAAAATGTTATAATTTTTTCTTTCCAAAATTTAAAAAAATGACAAATAAAAATACATATCAAGCAGATTCAATTAAAGTTTTAAAAGGTCTTGAGGCAGTCAGAAAAAGACCAGGGATGTATATAGGAGATACCGACGATGGTACTGGTTTACATCATATGGTTTATGAAGTTGTAGATAATTCTATAGACGAGGCATTAGCAGGTCACTGTAAAAATATTAATGTAAAAATTAATTCTGATGGAACAATTACTGTTAACGATGATGGTAGAGGTATTCCTGTTGACATGCATAAAGGAGAGAAAAAGTCTGCAGCAGAGGTAATTATGACTCAACTTCATGCTGGTGGTAAGTTTGATCATAACTCATATAAAGTTTCTGGTGGATTACATGGAGTTGGTGTTTCAGTTGTTAATGCATTGTCGGAAAAACTAGAATTAGAAATAAATAGAGACGGAAAAAAACATTTTATAGAATTTAAAAATGGTGAAGCAAAATCGCCTTTGAAAGTAGTTGGAAAATCTAAAAATACAGGTACTCAAATAACATTCTTACCTTCTAAAGATATATTCTCGTCAATTAAATTTAGTGCAAATATTTTGATTAAAAGAATGAGAGAGTTAGCATTCTTAAATAAAGGAATAAAAATAATTTTTACTGACGCCAGTCAAAAAAAAGAAAAAACATCTGAATTTAAATATGATGGCGGTGTTTTAGAGTTTGTAGATTTTTTAGATGAAAAAAGAGAAAAATTACAGAATAAAAATGGCAATGATCTATTTCGTAAGCCAATTTATATTGAAGGAAAAAAAAATAATATTGAAATAGAGTGCTCTTTAAAATGGAACGCTGGTTATGCAGAGGATATATTTCCATACACAAATAATATCTATCAAAAAGATGGTGGAACACATTTATTGGGTTTTAGAAGTGCACTTACAAGAGTTGTAAATAAATATGCTAATGAAAATAATTTATTAAAAAAGAATAAATTAACTATTTCAGGAGATGACATTAAAGAGGGCTTAACATGTGTGCTTTCAACTAAAATTCCTGACCCTAAGTTTTCTTCACAAACTAAAGATAAGCTAGTTTCGTCCGAGGTAAGAATGATTGTTGAAACTTTGGTTAATGAAAAACTTTCAATATGGTTTGATCAAAATCCATCGATTGCCAAAATAGTTTTGGCTAAAGTTATTCAAGCGGCCATGGCAAGAGATGTTGCTAGAAAAGCTAGAGAAAATGTAAGAAGAAAGGGAGCTCTTGAGTTAAGTGGACTACCGGGAAAATTAGCTGATTGTCAGATAGGAAAACAAGAGGGTACAGAATTGTTTATAGTTGAGGGAGACTCAGCGGGGGGTTCAGCTAAACAAGGAAGAAATAGAGCAAATCAAGCTGTTTTGCCTCTAAGAGGTAAGATTTTAAACACTTATGTTGAAGATATAAATTTAAAAAAGAACGGTAACGGGAATGGTAACGGTTCAGATCTAAGAACAAAGGCTCTTGCAAAAATGATATCTTCAAATGAGATTGTAACATTAATTAATGCATTGGGACTTGATCCTAAATCTCAGGAGATAGATTTAAAAGATTTAAGATATGGTAAAATAATTATAATGACAGATGCTGATGTTGATGGTTCTCATATAAGAGCTTTATTACTAACTTTTTTTAATAACAAACCATTTAATAAGCTAATTGAAAATGGGCACGTTTACTTAGCCCAACCACCATTATTTAAAATTAATAAGGGGTCAAAAGGTATTTACATAAAAGATGAAAAAGAGTTAGAAGATTACATTGTAACTAATAACAAGGAATTGAAAAAATTAAAAAAAGGCTCGAAAGAGTATTCTAATGCATTAGATTTAGAAAAATCGAAAATGAATATTCAGAGGTTTAAGGGTCTTGGTGAAATGAATCCAGAAGAGTTATGGAACACAACTTTAGATCCAGAAACTAGAAATTTGCTTCAAGTTCAGTACTCTAAAGACCTTAAAAAAGATCAAAGTCTTATTCATACATTAATGGGAAGTGATGTTGCGTTAAGAAAAGATTTTATAGTTTCAAATGCTATTAATGTAAAAAATCTTGATATTTAAAATGAAGTTTTTTGAAACTTCAAAACATCATTCATTTAAAAAATCTACTTATATTAGTTTAAGATGGATTGGTATAATTGGACAGTTAATTGCAGTTAACTTTGTATACTTTGTATTAAATTTCAAATTTGATTTCATAACCTCTAATCTAGTTATATTAATTGGTATCATAAGTAATTTTTACTTAATTTTTATTTATAAAAAAACTCAATTATCAGATAGATCAGCTTTTATTTTTCTAGTTATTGATATTTTACAATTAGCTATTTTACTTTATTTTTCAGGTGGAATTATTAATCCCTTTGTTATTTTTATAATTATTCCAAGTGTATTTTCATCTTCTAATTTAAGTTTAAGAACGAATTCTCTACTTGTGTTGTTAACATCTGTTTCAATTATATTTTTAACTTTTTATTCTACAGACTTACCGTCTCCACTTGGTGATCATTTTCATGTAAGTCCTTATTACTACTACTCAATTCCAATCGCCTTGATTATTGCTCTTGTTTTCTTAAATTATTTTGCAATGACATTTGGAACTCAGTCTAGGTTAAGAAAAGAGGCTTTAACAAAAATGGAAGAGGTAATGGCTAAGGAACATGAACTATTGTCCTTAGGTGGTCAAGCAGCTGCAGCAGCTCATTCGTTAGGAACACCACTTTCAACAATAAAAATAATTACCCAAGAATTACTTAAGCAATTTGAAGGTAACAAAGATGTAGAAAAAGATATTAATTTATTATCTAGTCAGGTTGAAAGATGTAATGAAATATTAAAAAAATTATCATTAAATCCAGATGAAGAAGACGAATTTATTGATAAGGATATTTCAATTAGAGATTATATAAATGAAATTTTAAATTCATTTAAAGAAATAAGTACGAAGAAGTTTATCTTTAATTTTGACCAGGACTCAAACTCAAAAAAAATAGTTAAATCTATAGAAATTGTTTATGGACTTAGAAATTTCATAGGTAATTCAAATAAATTTTCCAATGAATATGTTTTTATAAATTTAAAGAGTGATAGTGAATTTACCGAAATAAGTGTCGAGGATGATGGTCCTGGTTACCCAAAAGATATTATATCAAAAATAGGAGAACCATATTTAAAATCAAATAATCCTCAAGATAAATCAAAAACAGGACTTGGTTTAGGTTTATTTATAGGAAAAACATTATTAGAAAAAAATTTTGCTTCAGTAATATGTAGAAACTCTAAAACAAGATCTGGTGCAGAAGTAATAATTAAATGGAGAAATAAAGAGTTATTTAATATTCAGTGAAATTTTTTCTTTGTTTCGAACAAAGAACTAAGTTGAGATATCATTACATCTCCTAATTCATTTACATCAGTAATTTTTATAGCTCTTTCGTAATATCTCGACACATCATGGCCAATACCAATAGCTAAAATTTCAATATCTGATTTATTTTCAATAAATTTGACCATTTTCTTTAAATGTTTTTCTAAAAAATCTCCTGAATTTACCGAAAGTGTTGAGTCGTCAACTGGAGCTCCATCAGAAATTACCATTAAAATTTTTCTTTCTTCTTTTCTTTTTTTAATACGGTTGTATGCCCAAGAAATAGCTTCTCCATCGATATTTTCTTTTAACAAACCTTCCTTTAACATTAGACCTAAATTATTTTTCGCCTGTCTCCAATGTGTATCCGCACCTTTATAAATTATATGTCTTAGATCGTTAAGTCTTCCTGGAGTTTTTGGTTTTGAATTTTTAGTCCAAAATTCTCTACTCTGTCCACCTTTCCAGTTTTTGGTTGTAAATCCTAAAATTTCAACTTTGACTGAACATCTTTCGAGTGTTCTTGACAAAATATCTGCACATATAGCAGCAATCGTTATTGGTCTTCCTCTCATTGATCCAGAATTATCAATAAGTAAAGTTACAACTGTATCTTTAAAATCTAGATCTTTTTCTTTTTTAAATGACAAAGAATTGTATGGATCCATTATTATTCTAGGTAACTTTGAACTATCAAGTAAGCCTTCTTCTAAATCAAACTCCCAAGCCCTATTTTGTTTTGCAAGTAATTGTCTTTGAAGTTTATTGGCTAACTTTGTAATCACATCTTGGAAACCAATTAACTGTTGATCTAAATTTTTTCTAAGTTTAGTTGCCTCATCTGCATTTTCTAGATTTTCAGCTTTAACAACCTCATCGTATTGAGTAGTAAATATTTTATAATCAAGATTTATATTATCTATTTTTTTTTGGATTACTTTTTCAGTGTTTTGTTCATCAGACTCAACATCAGATAACTGTTCATCTAAATTAAACTCGTCTATACTATAATCAGCATCTGCAGATGCTTCTGTTTGCTGTTCATCATTTTCATCTTTGCTATCTTCATTGTCTTTATTTTGGTCATCATTTGAGGGATTATCTTGACCCTGATCTTGATTTTCTTCTTCCTCTTGATCTTCTTCATCACTCTGAAAAATGTCCATTTCTTCAAATATTTCAGAAAATTTTAAACTATATGTATTTTGATTTTCTAAATTATTTAGCAAAAAATCTTTATGTTGCTTTATTGATTGCTCAAAATCTTTTTCCCAAAAATTAAGCATTCTAGATGTTAAAGGATTTAGATCTATATTATGAAAATTTTTAAGCATATAAAGCTCAAATGCTTCAGCAACAGGAACGTCTTCTTTAGTTTTAAGCTGATCTTTTCTTTTACGATTAATTATTTGGGAATAGTTTTCAGAAAAATTTTTTTGAATTCCTTTTAACATTTTACCCCCCAGGGCTTCATATCTAATCTTTTCAGCTATATTATATAAAGATCTAGAAGATGTGTTGGTAGGCAAATTTTTCCTATAAATTTTTTCATCTGAAAATCTTTTTTTAAGTGCTGAAGAGTCTGTTTCAGCTCTTAATTTTATAAAATCACTCGGATTAGTTAGATCATTTATTTCAAAAGATGAAGTGTCTTTAGTCTTTTTATCTTCAGAGGATTTATTGTTTATATCAATATCGTCAGCAATAACTTTTGCTGTTGAAGATAAAGCAATTCTAAATTTTTCTTTTAAATTTGTCTCTTTATTGCTCATTTAAATTTGAATATTGATCAAAGATTCAGGCAACTCTTCACCAAAACATCTTTGATAATATTCTGCGATCGTATTTTTTTCAATATCATCGCACTTATTTAAAAAGGTTACTCTAAAAGCATAACCAGTATCTTTAAAAATTTCAGAATTTTCAGCCCAGTGAAGAACAGTTCTTGGACTCATTACAGTAGAGATATCTCCAGCAATAAAACCCTTTCTGGTTAAGGATGCTACTTTAATCATGTTAGCTACTTTTTCTTTTCCCTTAGCGTTATTTAAATTTTTATTTTTTGATAAAACTATATCCATTTCTCTATCTAGACTTAGATAGTTTAATGTTGTTACTATATTCCATCTATCCATTTGACCTTGGTTAATCTGTTGTGTTCCATGATAAAGTCCACTAGTATCTCCAAGTCCAACAGTGTTAGATGTAGCAAATAATCTAAAATATTTATTTTGACTAATTACTTTATTTTTATCAAGTAAAGTGAAATTTCCTTCAGCCTCTAATACTCTTTGAATAACGAACATAACATCAGGTCTTCCAGCATCATACTCATCGAATACTAAAGCAACTGGATTTTGAATTGACCATGGTAGAATACCCTCGTTAAATTGTGTTACTTGTTTTCCATCTTTAAGGACAATTGCATCTTTACCTATTAGATCTATTCGACTTACGTGACTGTCTAAATTTACACGAATACAAGGCCAGTTTAGTCTTGCAGCTATTTGTTCTATATGTGTTGATTTTCCAGTTCCATGATATCCTTGTACCAATACTCTTTTATTAAACGCAAAACCTGAAATGATTGCAAGAGTAGTATCTCTATCAAATTTATAATTTTTATCTATTTCAGGAACATATTCACTTTTTTTTGAAAAAGCATCCACTTCCATTTCAGAATCTATTCCAAAGGATTGTTTTAAAGAAATTTTTATATCAGGTTGAATGTTAAGATTTGGTGTCAATTTTTTGCCTATAAGTATTTTTTAGCTGTGTGTAGGCTAAAGTTATTAGTTTTAATTTTTCCTCGTATTTTTTATTTCCGGCATTCATATCAGGGTGAAATTTTTTAACAAGCACTTTGAATTTTTCTTGTATTTTTTGCCACTTTAAACCTACGTTTATTCCCAATATTCCAAATGCTTTAATATCTTTATGATCAAATTTAAATTGACGCATATGGTTATAATCTCCATTAAATTTATCTTTATCAAATTCATCCTTTAAAGTAGTGTTCCATAGAACTTTAAAAAAATTATCCGAGGAACTAAAGTTTTGTGTAGGTTTATGCCAAGTCATATCTGACTTTAAAAAATTGATTACTTGGTTGTCACTCATTCCTGAAAAATAATTCCAGTTTTTGTTAAATTCTTTAACATGTTCTAGACAGAGCATTCTATATTTTCTGCTATTATCCTTCTCAATTGGTGCCCTATATTCACCAATTTCATTACAATTATTCCAGTCACAAATATTTTTCATGATATAATAATTACTATATGGATATTAATGAATTAATTGCAATTATAAAAAAAAAATTATCAGATCAAATAAATATACAAAATATTGAAATCGAAGATAAATCTTACCTTCATAAAAATCACAAAGGTAATCAAGAGGGCAAATATCATTTAAAATTAAATATTGTTTCAGATGAGCTAAAAAATATGAATAGAATTGAAAGTAATAAAAAAATTTATAAAGTATTAGATAAAGAGCTAAAAGAAACTATCCACTCAATTCAAATTCAGCTATCTTAAGTAATCGTTAAAAAATTTTTTTATTCTCTCTTTTGAATATTCATTATTTATCTGTGGAGATCCAATTTTTTTCAGCAATACTAAATTAATTTTTTGGGATTTATTTTTTTTATCCTTTGCCATGAAATATAATATTTTATTTAAATTTTTTTTTGTAAAAAATTTATTAACAGATATTGACAGATTTAATTTATTGACATGATTTAATATTAGATTGTAATCCCTTTTTTCAAGCATTTTTAAACTTAGGCTAAAACTCAACGCAGTTTTCATACCTAAAATTACTGCCTCGCCATGATTTAATTTTTTACTGTAATTTAAACTCGCTTCATAAGCATGAGCAAATGTATGTCCAAAATTTAGAACTTTTCTTAAATGTTTTTCTTTCTCGTCTTTTTCAACTACATTCTTTTTAATTTTGCAGCTTTCATAAATCGCTTTTTCAATAAATGGAGAATTCAGTTGAGTAATTTTACTTACATTTTTATTCAAAAATTTAAAAAAATTTTTATCTCTAATTAAAGAATGTTTTAAAATTTCACCATATCCACAAATTATCTCTCTTTTTGGAAGCGACTTAAGAAAATCAACATCTGATATAACTAAGTTTGGTTGATAAAAACTACCAATCAGGTTTTTTCCATAATTTGAATTTATACCAGTTTTGCCACCTATCGAAGAGTCTACTTGGGATAAAAGTGTTGTTGGTATATTTATAAATTTCATACCTCTTTTAAAGATACTAGATGCAAAACCACTTACATCACCTGTAATACCTCCGCCTATTGAAATTAAGCAGTCATCTCTAGAGAAGTTTTTATTTAATAAAATTTCTAGAATTTTATTTATAATACCAAAGCTTTTATTAGCCTCGCTGGCACTAAAAAAACATATATTTATTTTCTTTTTTTTTAATGAGTTTTTTATTTTAGTGATAAATTTTTTTGGCACATTTTTATCAACTACGAGAAGACATTGATTAAATGTTAAAGAATTATTTTTAATTATTTTTGATAAGTTAGTAATTAAATTTGATCCAATTATTATTGGATATTTTTGTGTTTTTGTTTCAATTTTTAATTTAATTGGTTTCATAAATTTCTTTAATTTTTCCTACGATTTCATTTTTTGTGAGATTATCACATTTGATTTCATATAACGCTTTAGAATAAATGTTAGTTCTTTTTTTGATTAAATCAATTAAATCGCTATCAGTTGCATTAATTGTCAAAGGTCTTTTTTTGCTATTTTTAATTCTTTCAATTAAAATTTTTTCATTCCAATTTAACCAAAATGAATAATGATTTTTTAAAACTTCATTTCTTATATTTTTGTTAGCAAAAGCACCCCCTCCTAGAGAGACTACAGTAGAATTAAGTTTTAATTTTTTAAGTGTAGTTTTTTCTTCAATTTTTCTAAAATATTCTTCTCCTTTAGTTTCAAATATTTTTCTAATTGTTGTATTTAAATTTTTTTCAATTTCTTTATCTATATCTACAAAATTTAATTTAAATTTTTTGGCAACCAAAGAGCCTATAGAACTCTTTCCAGAACCCATCATACCTAAAAAAACAAGATTTTTTTTTGATTTCATAAGTTTAAATATTGAAAAAACACAAATATGTCTTAATTTGAAATTAACTAAAGTTATATGCAATTCAACAAAAATACAAGTTCGAGCAAAAAAAGTATAATTGGACTAGTTGTTAAATCTATTTTTGGACTAGTAATAGTTCTTGGTGTTGTTTTCATTCTTAATTCAATTGATTTTCCTGCCCCTAAAAAGGAAATAGAAAAAATTATTCCAAATGAAAATTTTAAAATTGTTAAATAAAAATTTTTTTTTTATTTTTTTTATCTATCTAGTTTTTTTAAATCCTATTCATGCAGAAGACAATCCAATCGATATTTGGAATCTTGAAAAAAAAGAAAATGAAAATGTTGAAGAAACAATTGCCTCGAAAGGTGAAAATAATAACGATCAAATAAGTGTTTTTGATATGCAGTCAGATAAAAATGCTGGCTCTATAGAATTAGATGAAAATTTAATATCAAAAGAAGTCAAAATCGTAGGACTATATGATCCTGAAGAACATGGTTTGACTATTGATATGTGGACGAATTCTGATGGCCAAAAGTTAAAAAGTTTGTTCGATAGTTTAGAGAATATTAATCTTTCAAATGATGCTTTAGAAATTATGGAAGTCTCATTATTAACTAACGCTCATTATCCTAATCAAAATATTACTGAAAATGAATTTTTAAAATTTAAATCTGATTGGTTAATTAAAAATTCTAATTTAGAACTTATCGAAGAATTTTTGATTAATAATCAAATCGTAAGCTCTCATCCTGAATTAACAAGACATTTATTAGATAACTACTTATCAGACGCAGATCTAAAAAAAACTTGTGAATTTTTTACAAAAATTAAAGAACCAGTTGAGGATGAATATCTATCAAAATTAAATTTATATTGTTTAGTTAATTATGGAAAAAATGAAGAAGCACAATTAATTTTAGATCTTAAAAAAGAGTTAGGTTTTCAAGATGAATATTTTGAGAATAAAATGAATTACCTATTTGGTTATATTGAGGAGGCATCCAAAGAAATCTCAGAGGGTTCAGTATTCGAGTTTCATTTAGCACATAGGACAAATCCAGATTTTTCATTTGAACCAAATGAAAATACACCACAATTAATTTGGAAATATCTTTCAAATTCAAATTTATTACCGGACCTAAGTAATGTTGATATTAATGATCAAAACAAAATCTTAATTATTGAAAAAGCTGCAAATTATAAAATATTTTCAGAAAAAGACTTGTTTGAATATTATAAAAAATTTCAATTTAATATTGATCAATTGTTAACCGCAACTGATACTTATAAATTGCTATCTCCAGTAGAAGCAAGGGCATTAATTTATCAAAGAGCACTTTTAACAAGAGAACCAGAATTAAAACTGAAATTTTTACAGTTGTTGAAGCAGCTATTTGAGGACAATAAAATTGGATTAGCTTTTGATATAGAGCTCAATAATTTTTTGAATGAAATTGAGGTAGACAATGTTCCTTCAGATTATTTAAGTTTCTACAATAACTATTCAAAAAATCAGAATTCAGAGTTCAAAAAAATTAAGTACAATAATAATATTTTACATCAATCTAAGTGGGTAAATTATTTTAGAGGAGATTATTCAAAATCTGAAATACAAGAAGATTTAAAAAAATTTCTAGATAGAATAATTTTTAGTAATGAAACCTTGTCTACTAAAGATATAATTTTTATAGAAAGTCTCAAATCAGATGGAGTAGAGATACCAAGTGAGTATGACAGTTTGTATTCCAAAAAACCCTATGAACTAGATGAAAATTTAGTGGAGTTGATAAATGCAAATGAAGTTGGAACAGTTTTATTATCTTTAATTGAGATTATAGGTAATGACAAAATAGAAAATATTGATGAAAAAAGACTTTATTTTATTTCGAATACACTCAATCAAATAAATGCTGATTTAATAAGAAATAGGATATTGCTAAAAGTTCTTCCTTTAAAAGTATAAAAATTATAATAACATACAAATTTTATGGCTATTAGAACGATTATTACAGAACCTAATAAATTACTTCGACAAGTTTCAAAACCAGTGGAAGCTGTAGGAAGTGAAGAGCAAAAATTAATGAATGATATGCTCGATACAATGTATAATGCTAATGGTATTGGTCTTGCGGCAATTCAGATTGGTATACCAAAAAGAATTATAGTTATGGATATAAGTAAGGATGAAAATAAAAAAGAACCTAGATACTTTGTAAATCCAGTTATAAAAAATAAAGATCCAATCAAGGCAACCTACGAAGAAGGGTGTTTATCAGTACCAAACCAATTTGCTGAAATTGATCGACCAAGCAAATGTGAAGTAGAGTATTTAGATTACAACGGAAAGAAACAACTACTAAAAGCAGATGGATTGCTTGCAACATGCATTCAGCATGAAATGGATCATTTGGAAGGGATATTGTTTATCGATTATCTTTCAAAACTAAAAAAATCAATGATTATAAAGAAACTTTCAAAAATAAAATCCAACACGGCCGAAGTTTAAAAAATGTCAAAAAAGTTAGTTTTTATGGGTACACCCATGTTCGCTGTACCAATTTTAAAATCTTTATATCAAAATGGATATAATATTTCCTGTGTATATACACAGCCACCTCAAAAATCAAAAAGAGGACAAAAAATAAATAAGTCTCCAATACAAGGTATTTCTGAAACTTTAAATTTAGAATACAGAACACCACCAATTTTAAACAATGAAGAGGAATATAATTTTCTAAAATCTTTAGATGCCGATTTAGCAATAGTTGTTGCTTATGGACAAATCATACCTAAAAAATTTCTAAGCTTAACTAAAACAGGTTTTATAAATATACACGCATCTTTACTGCCTAAATGGAGGGGTGCCGCACCAATTCAAAGATCTATTATGAATTTAGATCAGGAAACTGGAATAAGTATAATGAGAATTGCTGAAAAATTAGATACAGGGCCAGTTTGTAATAATTACAAAATTCAACTTAATGAAAATTTGAACGCGTTAGAAATTAGTGAAAAACTTTCAAATTTAGCAGCAGAAAAAATTTTAGATAATGTTGATGATATTTTAGAGGATAAAGCAAATTTTGTTGAGCAAGATCATTTGAATGCCACTTACGCTTCTAAAATTCAAAAAACTGAAGGTCAAATTAATTGGGATGAAAATGCTGAAAAAATTATTGGTAAGATAAACGGTTTATATCCATCACCAGGAGCATTTTTTAATTTTAATGGAGAAAGATATAAAATTTTAAAAGCTCAAATTGGAAGAGCTCAAGGAAATCCAGGGTCAGTATTGAGTGATAATCTTGAAATCTCTTGTGGTAATAATCAATCGATAATTGTGAAGGAAATTCAGAGACAGGGGAAAAGACCTCAAAATATTGGTGAATTTATACTAGGTTCGCAGATAAAAAAAGGCTCAAAGATATAAATGTTTAGATATCAGCTTTTGATTGAATATTTGGGGACAAATTATAAAGGTTGGCAAATTCAAAAAAAAAATAAAACTATTCAAGGAATACTTCAAGACAAAATTAGAAAATTATTAAAAGAAAATATTACTATAGTTGGATCAGGTAGAACAGATGCTGGTGTTCATGCTATAGAGCAGTCTGCACATTTTGATTTAAAAAAAAAATTATTAAACTTTGATAAATTCATTAACTCAATTAATCACTTTTTGAAAAATGAAAATATTGCAATTCTTAAAATAAAAAAAAGGGATAGTAATTTTCATTCAAGATTTTCTGCAAAAAAGAGAATTTATAAATATATTATTTTAAATAGAACAAGTTCACCGGTGATTGAAAAAAACCAAGTTTGGCATGTAAGAAAAAAATTAGATTTAGATTTAATGAAATTGGGTGCAAAAAAATTAGTTGGTACTAAAGATTTCTCAACATTTAGAGCGTCAAGTTGTAATGCAAAAAGTCCAGTTAGAACAATGGATTTTGTAAAATTAAAATCTTCAAATGATAAAATAGAAATTCAATTTAAATCTCAATCTTTTCTTCAACAGCAAGTGAGATCAATGGTTGGTTGTTTGAAATATTTAGGTGAAAAGAAATGGGATTTAAAAAATTTTGATAAAGCTTTAAAATCTAAAAAAAGATCAATGTGTGCTCCTCCAGCGCCACCTACTGGCTTATTTTTATCGAGAATTTTTTATTAGATTTTTTTTATTACTCATAGCAAATTTTTTATTTATCCGCCATCTAGACTCTGCTCTTACAATATACCCACAACAATTTTTTGAATCACACTTACATGGAAATTGTTGGTAATTTTCGTCATAACCAAAACCATAATCACAGGTAAATTCTTCACCTTTTTTAATATCTCTTATTGCTTTAACCCAAATTTTAAGACCTTTGCCATCATAATCACAATTATTGTCGCAAGAATGATTAATTAATCCTGCAGTATTCCATGAAAAATCTCCATCGAGATCGTATTTTTTATTGATAGTAAATAAATAGATTGGTTTACTATTGTCATACTTATCAGATTCTTCAGTTTGTTTTTTTGTAATTAGTTTACCAACGTAATCAATTATTTTGGTACCTTCTTTGATATCTCTAATAGCATAAAGTCCTCTACCTCTTTTATCGATATTAGATTTTTTAATTTTATATAATTTCATAAAGATTTTTTTATTTAGAGTTTTTCTTGGATTTATCAATTAAATTCTAAAAGAGCATCAACATGTCTTTGAGTACTATCTTGTAGTGCTTTTAAATCATATCCACCTTCTAGTATAGACACTACATTACCTTTACAAAATGATTTTGAAATTTCTAAAGTTCTTTTTGTAATTGTATAATAATCTTCCGCATTAAGTTTTAATTGTGCTAATGGATCATCAATATGAGCATCAAAACCTGCAGAAAACAGTAGAAATTCTGGTTTAAATTCTTTTAATTTCTTTAATACCAGTTCATAAGCATTTAAATATTCTGCAGCACTGGTTCCTGCTTCTAGTGGAATATTTAAAATATTATTGAATTTCCCAATCTCTTTTTCTGATCCTGAACCTGGATAATATGGAAATTGATGTGTAGAAATATATAAAACTTTTTCATTATTGAAAAAAATATCTTGAGTTCCGTTACCGTGATGGACATCAAAATCAATTATAGCTATTTTTTTATAACCATATTTTTCAATTAAATAATTAGCTCCAACTGCAACATTGTTATAAATACAAAATCCCATTGCTTTTTCTTTTTCTGCGTGATGACCCGGGGGTCTTACTGCACAAAAAGCATTTTTAAATTCTTTTTCTTCCACACCATCAATCGCTGCTATAATTGATCCAACAGCGTCCATAGTTGCCTCTTTGCTACCAGGGGAAACAACAGTATCTCCATCTAAAAAATTAAAACCATTTTGAGGGTATGATCGATCGACATGATCAATATATTCAGAGGAATGAGTTTTTATTAATAATGATTTTTCAAATTTTGATGGCTTTTTCCAAATTAAATTTTTGTTATCTAATTTTTTAAAGTTATCAATAACAGCCGTAACTCTATCTATTTTTTCAGGATGTCCATCTCCTGTATTGTGATTTTTGTATGTATCTGAAGTAATTAAACCTGTTTTCACTTAAAATAATTCTTTAATATATTTGAATAAATTAAAGTTAATTTTTTTAAATCATTTAAAGAAACTGCTTCATCTACTTTATGCATTGTTTTTCCAACCAAACCAAATTCTAAACAAGGTGCAATTTTTCTAATAAATCTTGCGTCAGAGGTGCCTCCTGTTGTTGAGAGTTCAGGTTTAATCTTAGTGATCTTTTTAATTACATCTTGGATCATATATGTAGTCTGATTTGGTTTAGTTAAAAAAGCTTCACCAGATACACTATATTCAATTTTGTAATTTGATTTATTTTTATGACAGATTTTCTTTAAAATTTTATTTATTTTTGTTTTAATAGAATTTGATGAATGTTTGTTATTGAACCTAATATTAAAAGTTGCATTAGCCAAACCTGGGATTACGTTGTCAGCTGTATTATCAATATTTATTTTTGTAACCTCTAGGTTTGTTGGTTGAAAGTTTTTTGTTCCTTTATCAAATTTAATTTCTTTTAATTCTTTTAATATTTGAACAAGAGCAGTTGATGGATTGTTAGCTCTATGAGGATAAGCAACATGACCCTGAATACCTATAACTGAAAGTCTTCCATTCATACTTCCTCTTCGACCAATTTTGATCATTTCTCCCAATTTGTTTGGATTTGTTGGTTCTCCAACCAAACAAAAATCAATTTTCTCTTTTCTTTTTTTTAAGTATTCGACAACTTTTTTTGTACCGTTAATAGCAACTCCTTCTTCATCACCAGTAATTAGTAAGCTTATAGAGCCATTAAATTTTTTGTTATTTTTAATAAAAATACTAATGGCAGAGACAAAGGCTGCAATAGAGCTTTTCATGTCATTTGCTCCTCGTCCAATTAAATGTCCTTTTTTAATTGAGGGTCTAAAAGGATTTACAGTCCAATCGCGTAAATTCCCAGCAGGCACAACATCTAAGTGACCAGCGTAACAAAAATTTGGACCTTTAGACCCAAGTCTTGCATAAAGATTTTTAACTGGTTTAGTGTTTTTTTCTTTAAATTCTAATATTTTAGTTTTGAAACCAAGTTTTTTTAATTTTTTTTCTAAAAATTTCATTACTCCAGCGTCTATTGGGGTTACAGATGGGTAACGAATTAGCTCTTTCGCTAATTGTAATTCATTAAAGGTTTGCATTTTAATCTCTTAAAAGATCGTTTACTGATGTTTTGGATCTTGTTTTTTCATCTACTTGTTTGATGATTACTGCACAGTATAATGAGGGCGCAGCAGGATTATTTTTGTCTGGTAATGACCCAGGAACAACTACTGAGTAAGGAGGTATTTTACCATGAGTTACTTCACCAGTTTTCCTATTAACGATTTTAGTTGATTGTCCAATATACATACCCATACTTAGCACCGAACCTTCACCAACTATTACACCTTCCACAACTTCTGACATAGCACCTACAAAAACATTATCTTCAATAATAGTTGGAAGTGCTTGTGCTGGTTCTAAAACTCCACCAATACCAGTTCCAGCTGAAATATGACAATTTTTTCCAATCTGACAGCAACTACCTGCACGACTAAAAGTATCCATCATTGTTCCTTCATCTATGTAAGCACCAATATTTACATAACTCGGCATTAGAACTACATTTTTAGCAACATATGACCCTTTTCTCATTGCAGTATTTGGTACCATTCTAAAACCTGCTTTTTCAAAATCAGCGTTTGACCATCCAGCTGTTTTTCCTTTTAACAAATGAGCTTTATCTCTCCAAGATGAATAGGGGCCATCTAAAGTTTCCATACCATGGATTCTAAAACTTAGCATAATTGCTTTTTTTAAGTGTTGGTGAGTCACCCATTGACCATCAATTTTTTCAGCAACTCTTGATTTACCGCTATCTAGATCATCTATTACTTGATTAATAGTATCTTTTAATTTTTGATCTGAATTTTGATTAATTTGATCTTTGTTTTCCCAAGCTTCATTTATAATATTTTCTATACTCATAATTTATTGGTTTTTTAATAACCTTATTTCTTTTAAAAATAAAGTAAGATTTTCAATTTTATAATCAATATATTCTTTGTCAGATTCTTTTTTACCCCATTCCTCATCATTAATTAACCAAGCAGTAACTGTTCCTCGATCTTTACCTATCGATAAGTTTTTTGCTATATCTTCAATGTACAAAGTTTCTTTTGGATCAATTTTGAATTTTTCTATCATTAAATCGAAAGCTTTAGCTTCTGGTTTTGGATGATATTCTGCATCTACAATATCAAATATACCTTCAAATTGGTCATCAATTCCTAGGGTTGTAGTGATATGTTTTACATGATTTTGACTACCGTTAGTAAAAACAAATTTTCTTAAATTTATATTCTCTAACTCATATCTTAATGTTGTATCTTTTTCTAAAAAAGATAAATCAATATCATGAACAAAATCTAAAAATTCTTTAGGATCAATTTCATGGTGAATCATTAGACCATTTAAGCTTGTGTTATATTTGTGAAAGTAATTTGTCTGAAGTTCTTTGGCTTTTTTTAAATCAACATTAAGTTTATTTGAAATATATTCAGTCATTTTTCGGCTTACTTGACCAAATACTGCCTCTAGGTCGCTATAAAGAACACCATCACAATCAAATAAAATATTTTTAATGTTGTTTAAATTTTTCATTGTCTAATTAAGGTTCCAGATCCTTCATCTGATAAAAGTTCAAATAGAAGAGAATGATTTTTCCTTCCATCTATTATAACAACTCCTTTTACTCCGTTACTAGCAACATCTAAGCAATTATTTATTTTTGGGATCATGCCACCAGTAATTGTTTCATTATCGATTAAGTTTTTTATAGACTCTGAATTAATTTCTGGAATAAGATTTTTATTGTTATCTAAAACACCTTCTACGTCACTTAATATAATTAACCTTCTTGCGTTAATTTTTTTAGCAATATAGCCAGCTGCAGTGTCTGCATTGACGTTATAAGTTTGATCATTTTTATCCAAACCTAAAGGCGCAATAATAGGGACTTTTTTATCTGCTATAATTTTATCAATTATTGATTGATCTACATTTATAGGAGAGCCGACAAAACCAAGCTTTTCATTTTCTTGGATAACTGTTAAGATATTATTTTCCTTGGAATTAATACTCTGACTTTTACAACTTTTTTGATCTAGAGCATTTATAATTTCTTTATTAAAATCAATTAATACTTCTTCTACAATTTTAATAGTTTCTTTGTCAGTTACCCTTAATCCTTTTACAAATTTACTTTCTAAACCTATATCATTAAGTTTATTACTTATTCTTTTTCCACCTCCATGAACAATTATCGGAGTAAATCCTAGTTTATTTAGTGTTGAAATATCTTGAATAAAAATATCGAAAAGATTTTGATCAATTAAAACACTACCACCACATTTAATAACAATATATTCATCGTTATATTTTTCTAAATATTTTTTTACTTCCTCAGTTGAAGGACCATCTACCGGTAGAATTGTTTTTAATTCTTCTTTTTTAATATCCAACATTAAGTTGTTGTTTTAACAGTCGTTCGTTTCATTATGAAAACTTGTTGTGCCATAGTTAAAATATTATTCACTGTCCAATATATTACCAACCCAGCTGGGAAAGGTGCCAAAATTATTGTTAGGAATAATGGAAAGAACATAAATATTTTTGCCTGCATGGGATCTGTTGGTGCTGGATTTAATTTTTGTTGAACCCACATAGATACACCCATTGCAACAGGCCATGCTCCAATGACCAAAAATGATGGTACATCATAAGGCAATAATCCAAATAGATTGAACAAAGATGTAGGGTCTCTCTCTGATAAATCTTGTATCCAGCCATAAAAAGGCATTTGTCTCATTTCAATTGTTACAAATAAAACTTTGTATAAAGCAAAAAAAACTGGAATTTGGACAAGTATTGGTAAACAACCCGACATTGGGTTTACTTTTTCTTTTTTATAAAGAGCCATCATTGCTTGTTGCAATTTCATTTTGTCGTCTTTGTGAAGCTCTTTAAGTCTTGCCATTTCAGGCTGTAAGGCTTTCATTTTTGCCATGCTTCTAAACGAGAAGTTTGCAAGTGGGAAAAACGCTAATCTAATGCAAATTGTAATTGCTATAATTGCTAAGCCATAATTTCCAAGTAATTTAAAGAAATAATCTATTCCAAAAAATAATGGCTTGGTAATAAAGTATAAAAATCCCCAATCAATTGTTAAGTCAAATTTGTCAATGTTTAAAGATTCAGCATACCCATCAATTACATCAACTCTTTTAGCAGCCACAATAATTTGTAAGGTTTCCTCAATCAATGAGTTTTCATTAAGTTCCAATGGCTCTGTAGAAACAAAATTTGCTCTGAACTTATCTTTGTAATCAAATGTTGTTTTAAATTCCTTTTCTCGCGGTGGAATTAGTGAAGTAACCCAGTATTTATCTCCAATCCCTAGCCATCCTTTTTGAGCTGTTCTTGAAAATTTCTTCTCTTGTATATCATCGTAATCTTCTTCAATAAGTTCATCATCAAGTGTTGCTACTAATCCTTCATGAAGGATATAGAAGTTAGATATATCAGGCATTTCATTTCTGATGATTTGCCCATAAGTATAAAAATCATATTTTTTATCTGTAGGATTGATTACACTTTGTTTGATTGAAAATAAATATTTGTCATCTAAAGCAATCTCTTTTTCAAATGTTATACCTTGATCATTTGTCCAAGATATTTTTATAGGAGATTGATCTGTTAACTTGTTATTTCCTGAAACTTTCCAAATAGAACTTGAATTTGGTATTTCAACATTTTTATCAGATGTAATAAAACCACTTTCAATTAAATAGCCATCTTTTGAATTTCTTGGTGAAAGAAGTGTAACTTTTTCTTGAGAGTCTAGACTAATATTGTATTGTTTAAAAGTTAGATCATCAATTACGCCACCTTTAAGCGAAATAGAACCAACAACACTCTCATTTTCAAAATTAATCCTTTCACTTTGACTTAAAGCATCTTCTCTAGAAATTTCAGCAACATTTTCTTTTTGATCTAGTGAAGGTGTGTCACTGTTTTGTTCAATTTTATTTCCTTCAGTCATATTTTCTTTAGTAATTGGTGGAGGAGCAAAAAATAGTGAATATAAAACTATGACTGCTGCTGATAATGAAATTGCTGCTACTATATTTTTTGTATCCATATTATTTTAATTTTGTATTTTTTTTAACAGGATCAAAACCTTCACCACCACCTAAAAATTTTATTGGATGACAAGATAAGATTCTTTTAATACTTAAAAACAATCCTTTTAACAGACCAAATTCTTTAAGAGCATCAATACTATATTCTGAGCAAGTTGGTAAATATCTACACGAATGTCCAAATAGAGGGCTAATTAGATATTTATAACCCTTGATAATTTTAATTAGTATATTTGTAAAAATATTCATTATTTTATTTTTTCAAAATCTTGAAATAGAGTTTCTTTTATTAATTTGTATTCATTATTTAGCATAGATGACTTAGCGATAACAAGGAATGAATAATTAAAATTTATTGATATTTTTTTAACTGCCTCGTTTAAAATATTCCTTAATCTTCTTTTTATCTTGTTTCTCTTAACTGCATTCCCAATTTTCTTTTTTGTTACAAAGCTAATATTGAGTTTTTTATTATCTTTATTCATTAATTTACCAAAGAAAATAGTTACATACTTATTTGAAAATTTTTTTTGCTTAAGTAAATTTTTAAATTCCTCGTTTTTTGAAAGAGCAACAATTTTGCTTTTCATTAATTTATACTGATACAGTTAAAGATTTTCTTCCTCTGGCTCTTCTTCTTGCTAAAAGTTTCTTTCCACCTTTAGTCTTCATTTTTGATCTAAAGCCATGTTTTCGTGCTCTTTTTTTGTTTGAAGGTTGGTATGTTCTTTTCATAAATAAATAGGTTAAATTTTATAAATTTTGCCCCTTTATATTAGCAATAATAAAAATAGCAAATAGAAGATTTAGGAATAAAATAACAATATTCATGGAAAAAACAAAAAAAATTAAACTATTTATAGGTTTATCTTACTTATTAATTGTTAGTTTATTTTTATATTTTTTTTTTTCAAAATTTAGTCTTCAGGAGATTACATCTTATGATTTTTTGAGAAATAATAGATCTTTTTTAATTGAGTTGAAAAATTCTAATTTATTTTTAGTTTCAATTTCTTTTTTGTTTCTAACAGTGATTTGGGTATTTCCTTTTCTAGGCTTTGGATCTCCTGTGGCACTTATGGGTGGCTTTATATTTGGTAAATGGATTGGAACATTAGTTGTAGTAACTGGTTTAAGTATAGGCGCAACTTTTTTATATATATTTGGAAATTATTTCTTAAGAGATTTAATAAGAGAAAAATTTCTTAAAAAATTTCAAAATCTTGAAATTAAATTTAAAAAATCTGAATTTTTTTATTTGCTTGTTTACAGATTTATTGGAGGAGTTCCTTGGCAATTAAGCTGTCTATTGCCAACATTATTTAATGTAAGAGTAAAAAATTTTCTATTTGCAACTTTTTTAGGAATAATACCTCAGATTTTTTTGGCAGTTTCAATTGGAAGTGGGATTGAAAAAGTAGTTGATCAAAATTCAGAAGTTCCAGGAATAATGGATATTATCTTTTCTCCAGATATCTATCTTCCTCTTTTAGCGTTTTTTATACTAATTGTGATTTCAATTATTTTTAGAAAAAAATTTTACAGAAATTAATGGTGCTCCCACCCTGTACTGACCAGGGAACTAGTCATTACCAATGACTTGTTATGCCATTTAACTACAGGAGCTAAAATACATTTAGTAATTTATTGATAATAAAGCATTTTTTTCAAATTATTGCCTTAATTTTTTGATTATAATGATTTATATCTACTAAAAAATGTTATGGGAATTCACTACGATTATAAATCAACAAAAGGCAATAAGCTTATGGAGAAGCAAGCTAAAAGAGAAAGAAAGCTTGCTGAAAAAAAAGCTAAACGTTTAGCTAAAGAAGGCCCAAAAAAAGAAGAACCCACATCAAAACCATTAGATCCTAATAAACCAATATCGTTAGATTTTTTGACCAATCCCAACAAAGAATGAGTTCTAAAGATAAAAACGAGCGTTTGAGCTTAGCTTTAAGAAAAAATTTAAAAAAAAGAAAACTATTTCAAAAAAAAAATAAAAAAAAATCTAAATAATGTCTATTCAGCCTGACTCGTGGATTAAGAAAATGTGTAAAGAGCACAATATGATTGAACCATTTTTAGATCGTCAAGTTGCGGAGGGAAAAATATCATATGGATTAAGTAGTATGGGTTATGATGTTAGGATTTCTGATGAATATAGAATATTTACCAATGTAAATAATTCTTTAGTCGATCCAAAAAATTTTTCGGATGACAATTTTATAG
Source organism: uncultured Pelagibacteraceae bacterium (assembly GCA_902588855.1). GTDB lineage: Bacteria > Pseudomonadota > Alphaproteobacteria > Pelagibacterales > Pelagibacteraceae > Pelagibacter. Next base: position 32,565 of record CACIQS010000002.1, read on the forward strand.
AGAAAAAGGGACCGCATTGTATTATTCCTCCAAACTCATTTGTTTTGGCTAAAACAGTAGAATATTTTAGAATTCCAAAAGATGTACTTTGTATATGTGTTGGCAAAAGTACGTACGCTAGAACAGGTATAATTTGTAATGTAACTCCTATCGAAAACGAATTTGAAGGAAATATAGTTATAGAGCTAAGCAACACTACACCTAATCCTGCAAAAATTTATTCTAATGAGGGTATAGCCCAATTTTTATTTTTTAAATCAGAAACTCAACCAGAGACAACTTATAAATCTAAGAACGGTAAATATCAGGGACAAACTACTATTCAGGTAGCTAAAATTAAAAAGTAAGTTATGGACAAATTTCTGATTGATGGTCCTAGCAAAATCAAGGGCAAAATTTCAATATCAGGTTCTAAAAATGCATCATTGCCAATATTAGCAGCTACATTACTTTTTGATTTACCAGTAACTATTAAAAATCTACCAAGAGTAAAAGATATTAGTACTATGCTTAATTTACTTAAGTCTCTTGGATCAAAAATTGAACTTTCTAAAGATAAAAAAATTGCAAAAATTTCAAACAATAAAAATATGAAAACTTTTGCTAGTTATTCATTAGTTAAAACAATGAGAGGTTCAATTTTAGTATTAGGACCCTTAGTTGCAAAATATCATAAGTCAAAAACATCATTACCAGGTGGTTGCTTAATTGGAGCAAGACCAGTTAATTATCATTTGTCAGCTTTAGAAAAACTTGGGATGAATTATGAAATTAAGGACGGTTACATTTTAGCAAAATCTAATGGCAAACTTAAAGGTGAACAAATTAGATTTCCAAAAATTACTGTTGGTGCAACTGAAAATTCTATAATTGCTGCATGCTTGGCAAAAGGAAAAACTGTATTAAAAAACTGTGCTGTTGAGCCAGAAATAAAAGATCTTACTAATTTTCTCAATTCAGCAGGTGCTAAAATTAGTTGGAAAGGAAGAACATGTACTATTAACGGCGTAAGTTCTTTAAATTCAACAAATTATTCAGTTATGGCTGATAGAATTGAAGCTGGTACTTTTTGTGTAGCAGCAACTCTAGCTAAAGGAAATTTAGAAATAAATAATTTAGATCCAAAAATAATAAATACAGAACTTAAATTATTAAAAAAAACAGGAGCTAAAATAAAAGTAAGCAAAAATAAAATTTATATTAATGGACCAGAAAAAATTAAGTCTATTAAAAATATTAAAACAAAAGAGTTTCCTGGAATTCCAACAGATCTACAGGCGCAATTAATGGTATTAATGTGTAAAGCAAAAGGAAAAAGTTCAATTACAGAAAATATTTTTGAAAATAGGTTTATGCATGTTGCTGAGTTACAGAGATTGGGTGCAAATATTAAGACTAAAAATAATAAAGCTTATATTGAGGGTTATACGAAATTTATTGGTGCAGAAGTAATGTCTAGTGATCTAAGAGCATCAGTGGCACTTGTCTTAGCAGCTTCAGTTGCGCAAGGAAGATCTTTAATTAATAGAATTTATCATTTAGATCGAGGTTATGAAAAAATTGAAAATAAATTAAAAAATATTGGTGTTAAAATAAAAAGATTAAAAAGATGAACAAATATTTAGCTAAAATTATTGCTACAGACAAAGAGGGATTGCAAATGATTTCAGCTTGTAGTTCAGGAGCCAAAGTAAAAGTTTCAGACATTAAGTATCTAGAATCTAATAAAGTATTTTTATTATCAATTGAGCGTATTAAAGTAGAAAATGAAAATGAAGACAAAAAAGTCAATAGTATCTGCAGATTTGATTTTGTTGATAAGGTAAAGTCAAAAAATATCAATCAATCTAATCAAGAAATGATTTTAGAATTAGTAGGAATAGATTATTTGAAAAATAACGATCTTTATGAAATAAATCTCTTTTTTAGTAATAATGCTCATATTGCTTTGACCGCTGAAACGATTGAAGCAATATTAGAGGATCAAAGCGAAATAAATTAGAGATGAAGGTTTTAGATAGCAGTAAGAAAAATTTTAGCAAATTATTAGATAATTTGTTATTGCAAAGAAAGAGAAAAGTTCAATCAAGCTCTTTTTCAGTTACTAACATTATTAAAGATGTTAAAAAAAATGGTGACAAAGCCTTACTAAAATATGAGAAAAAATTTAACAAAAATTCAGTAATCAAGCCTAGCTCAAATCAAATTCAAAAATCAATTCAATCATTAAATTCTATTGTAAAAAAATCTATCGATACTGCTTACAACAGGATTTATAAATTTCATTCATTACAAAAGTTTAAAAATATTTCTTACACTGATAAATTTAAAAATAAACTTGAGTATAAATATTTACCATTAGAATCGGTTGCAATTTATGTACCTGGTTCAACTGCATCCTATCCATCTAGTGTATTGATGAATGCAATTCCAGCAATTGTTGCTGGTGTAAAAAGAATAGTTATGATCAACCCAGGCTATAAAGGAAAACAAAATCCTGCAGTATTATATGCTGCTAAAAAATGTAAAATTAAGGAAATTTATTCAATTGGTGGACCATCTGCTATTGCTGCAGTTTCTTATGGAACAAAAAAAATTAAAAAGGTTGATAAAATTGTAGGGCCTGGAAATGCTTACGTTGCAGCTGCAAAAAAAGAAGTTTTTGGAGATGTTGGAATTGAGGGCATGACTGCTGGTCCTTCTGAAGTTACAATAGTTTGTGACAAGTATTCAAATCCAGAATGGGTCGCAAGTGATTTAATAGGGCAAGCAGAACATGATGATCTTGCACAGTGCATATTAATTTCAAAAGATAAAAACTTATTAAATAAAGTTAAAATAGAAATAATTAAACAATTAAAAGAAATTCCAAGAGAGTCTATTGCAAAGAGAAGTTTGCAAAATAATGGAATTTTAATGCATGTAAATTCAGATAAAAAAATTATCAATATTGTGAACAAAATAGCTCCAGAGCATTTAGAGTTAAATATTAAAAATTATAAATCTATTGTTTCAAAAATAAAAAATTCAGGATCAATTTGTTTGGGAAAATTTGCCGTTATGGCTATGACGGATTATAATGTAGGTTCAAACCATGTTTTACCAACTAACGGATCAGCAAAATATTCAAGTGGTATAAGTGTAAACGAATTCTACAAAAGAATTTCATACATAAACCTATCAAAAAAGGGTATTGAAAGTCTTGGACCATCAGTTATAACACTTGCAAATTATGAAGGCTTGGTTGGGCATGCTCAATCAGTATTAAAAAGAATAAGGAGAAAATAAATTTGTCAAAACAAGACTTACTTGAATTCAAGGGGACTGTGATAGACCTACTTCCGAATGCAATGTTTAGAGTTAAGCTAGAGAATGGTCATACGGTTACAGCTCACACAGCAGGTAAGTTAAGAAAAAACAGAATTAGAGTTCTTCAAGGTGACAATGTAACTGTGGAAATGACACCTTATGATCTTACTAAAGGAAGAATTATCTTTAGAGGATAAATAAGGCTGAGTAGCTCAGGAGTAGAGCAGAGCCCTGAAAAGGCTTGTGTCGGAGGTGCGAATCCTTCCTCAGCCACCACCACAAAGTTTGATCTTGAAATACCTGTAAAAGAAATTAACTTAATTAATATAATAAATAACAAAAGGACGAAGAAATAAGATGAGTACACTACAAGGTAAAATAAAATGGTATAATGGTAAAAAGGGATATGGCTTTATAGAGAGAGACGACAAAGAGAAAGATGCCTTTGTACATGCTTCAGCTGTAAAAGCTGCTGGAATGAGATTTCTTAATGAAGGTGATAAACTTGAATTCACATTAGAAGACGGTCCTAAAGGTCCTTCTGCAGTAAATTTAAAAAAAATAGACTAATTTTCGTAAAATTTCTAAAGGACGTTACTTCTACATTTATTAGATTAACGTCCTTTTATTATTTAAGCCTTGAATATTAATAATTTTTGTCTAAAACGCTGTTCATGAATGTAAATATTACATACAGAATTTCTTATAGAAGTACTCACAGAAACTGTTTCCATAGCCATTAGGCTATTTATTTATATTATAATTTTCATTCCACATAAAATAAGATAATAACTAAAGGATAAGCTTTGGTGGTGAAATAGTATCACGTCGGTTTGTGGATCCGAAGTCGTAGGAGCGTAACCTACCCAAAGTACCACTAAAATGGAAAAAGATAAAAAACTCAATCCTTCCTTACCATCTGGATTTGAAGATCGTTGGAATAAAAAGTTAGTTTTAAAAAAACAACTTTTAAAAGTGATTGAAAAAAATTTTTTAAAATTTGGAGCTGAACCATTAGAGACACCTTCTTTTGAGATCAGCGAAAATATTGGTTCGTTTTTAGCAGAAGACGAGGATAACCCTATGTCTGATGTATTCTCATTCAAAGATGGCGACAAAAATATTACACTTAGATATGATCTATCTAGTCCTTTAGCTAGATTTGTTGCTCAAAATAACCAAGAGCTTCCATCAATTTACAAAAGATATGCAATTCAGAATGTTTTTAGAAATGAAAAAGCAGGAAATGGAAGATACAGAGAGTTCATGCAGGCTGATTTTGATATTGTTGGAAATGTTAATTCAGCTCAAGCTAATGCAGAACTTTGTAATTTAATCTCAAGTACGCTCTTAGATTGTGGTTTGAATAAAGATCAATTCACAATCAATATTAGTAATAGAAAAATAGTACAAGGTTTAATTGACGATTTAAAAATATCTGAAGATAAGCAATTAAAAGTAATTAGAGCTATTGATAAATTAGACAAACCTGGATTTGGTTTAAAGGGTGTTGAAGATCTTCTTAAAAAGGAGAGAAAAGATATAAGTGGCGCAGTTACAAAAGGTGCTGATCTAACTGACGAACAAGCATCACAAATATTAAATTTCTTAAAAATAAAAGACTTAAAACAATTAAAAGAAAATTTAAAAAATCCGTTGTCTCAGGAAGGAATTAAAGAGTTAGAGGATGTTTTTGAAATTTTAGGATTTGGTTCTAATTTAGATCAAGTACAAACCAATTTTACTATTGTTAGAGGTTTAGCTTATTATTCTGATTTTATTGTTGAAACTAACTTAAATTTTAAAGTTACAAATAATAAAGGAAAAGAAGTTGATATTGGCAGCATTTGTTCGGGAGGGTCTTATGCTAAACTTATCTCGAGATTTAAAGGGGTAGATATTCCAGGTACAGGGATTAGTTTTGGTGTGGATAGATTGTTATTTGCACTTTTACAATTAGATCAGATTAAGTTGGATGATCAAAAACCTGTTTTAGTCTGTGTGATGGATGAAAAATATCTTAAAAATTATTACGAAATTGTAGATCAATTAAGAGAAAATAACATTAATGCAGAAATATTTTTAGATAAAAAGAAAAATTTAGGTAAGCAATTAACCTTAGCAAATAAGCGTGAATTAAATGTAGCAGTTATATGTGGTGACAATGAATTTAATGAACGCACAGTAACGATAAAAAATCTTAAAGGTGTCAAAGGTGAAAATAACAAAACATTTCCAAAATCAAATTTAATAGATGAAATCAAAAAACTTATCTGAAAACATTCTTAGATCAGTAAAATCTAAGGGTTACAAATATATAGATTTACCCTCAGTTATTGAGGCTAATCATATTGTTCAAAGGTCAGGTGAAAACTTTAGAAAATTTATTTTTTCATTTACTGATCAAAATGGAAGTGAGCTGTGTCTTAGACCAGATTTAACAATTGCATCCTGCTTAAGATATTTAGAAAATAATTTAAAAGGAAAAGAAAAAATTTTCTATAGTGGTCAAGCTTATAGAAAATCTGAAAATAAAAGTGATTCTATTATCCGAGATCAAATTGGATTTGAAATTTTAGGCTCTAAAGATGAAAAAAATGATGATAAAGAAATTATCAATACCTCATTAAAATCTTTACAAAATATTAAATATTCTTCAGGTAAATTAACAATAGGAAATGTTGAGATATTTAATTTGTTAATTTCAAAACTAGATATCCCGAAAAGATGGAAGTTAAGATTATCAAGACATTTTTGGAGAGAAGATTACTTTAATGAACTTTTAAAGAGATTAGAAACAAACTCCGATGTAGATCCAACTATCGTTGAAATAGATAAAAAGCGTTATTTAAAAATGCTAAAAGAAGATCTATCCAAAGTAATAGCAGGTAGAACTATTAATGAGATATTAAATCGATTTGATAACAAAATTAAAGATCCAAGAAGAGCTAGTAAAGGTAAAGGTGTTTCAAAAATTATTAAAGACTTCTTAAAAATCAAATGCCCAATCAATGAGGCTGCATCTGAGTTAAATAAATTTTTTAAAAAAAATAGAATTAATTTGGTGGTTGATCAAAGATATTTTCCTTTCTCTAATAACAAAGTTTCAAAACTAAATGTAGTATTTTCAACTTCTTTTGGAAGACAATTAGAATATTACACAGGAATGGTTTTTAAAATTGATGTTAAATCAAAAAATAAATTAAAAAATATTATTAATGGCGGTCGCTATGATCGATTAATTTCTGATCTTGGGTCAAAAAAACAAATACCAGCAGTTGGGGCTGCATTAAATTTAAATTATTAATGAAAAAAAATATTATAAATATTGGAATTCCTAGTAAAGGCAGACTCAGAAAGGATGTCTTAAACATATTTAAAAAAAATAAATTAAATCTAATTTCAGAAAGAGGAGAAAGAGATTTATTAGGTTCAATTAAACAAAAGAAAAATGTTAAAATTTTATACCTTCATGCAAGAGAAATTATAGAAAGACTCGGAGATGGTTCATTAGATCTAGGATTTTCTGGATTTGATTTGTTGAAAGAGAGTGAAATAAATATTCAAAAGAAAATTAGTGTTATTAAAAAATATGATTTTGGCAAGGCCACGTTAGTAGTTGCAATTCCTGATCCTTGGATTGATGTCCAAACTATTGCTGATTTAGAGGAAATAGCTTTTGATTTTAGAGATAAGAAAAAGAAAAGATTAAGAGTTGCAACCAAATATCCAAATTTAACAAGAGAATTTTTATTTTCTAAAGGGGTTACTCAATTTAAATTGGTAGATAGTTTAGGCGCTACAGAGGCATATCCATTTACTGGTTCATCAGAAATAATTACTGACATCACTTCAACAGGAGAAACTTTAAAAGCTAATAATTTAAGAGTTTTAAAAGATGGTGAAATATTAAAATCAGAGGCTTGTATGATGATATCTAAATCATCGTCTAAAAATAAATCACTTCAAAGTTTAGCTAGATTACTTTCTAAGAATTAAATCTTTCCAATAAATAATAATAATTTTAATAATATTTAGGTTTCTAAGGATTGCATAAAGGCCAACTAGTATTCCTAAACCAATAATAATTTTAAATATTAATAATAATTCCATTACATATTTTATATATGATATAAAGTGAATCATGGAAGCTATAATTTTAGTTATTTTAATTCTGTTATTGGGAGTAGTTTCAGCAATTCTTTACTTAAGTTTAAAATCTAAGCCTGAAGATCAAAAAGAAAATAAAGAAGCTGAAGAAATAGCTAACTTAAAATCCGAAATTTCAAGTTTTAAGGATACCTTAAATACAACAATCAATAGCTCACTTGGTGCAATGTCTACTTCATTTAATAATCTGTCTACTGGAGTAACAAAAGATATGACAGAAGCTTTAACTAAAGTAGATGAAAAAGTTGGAAATTTTAATCAGCAAGTTCAATTATTAAACCAAAGTCAAGAAGGAATAACTAAGATTTTGGCCGGGGTTAAAAAATATGGAACTCTTGCAGAGTTTAGTTTGGATGCACTGATTAAAGATTTGCTACCAGCTTCTCATTTCATGATAAATGTGAAAATGAAAGAAAATACAAGTGAGAACGTAGAATTTGCAATCAAGCTTCAAGGTGATGTTTTAGTTCCAATTGATAGTCATTTTCCAGTGGAGAAATTTAAAGCAATTACCGATGGTCATGACGCGGAAGACAAAAGGTTAGTTGCTGAAGCTAGAGCAAAACTAGCCACTGCATTTAAAGCAAAAGCTAAAAGTGTAAATGAAAAATATATTGTACCACCAAAAACTACTGACTTTGCAATTGTGTATGCTCCTACAGAAAGTTTGTACAAAGAGTTAACTGAATATCAAGACCCAAGTACAAAAGAATTATTAACTCAAGAATTAATGAAAAAATATAAAGTTGTAATTTGTGGCCCTAATACTTTGTCAGCATATTTGCAATCTTTACACATGGGCTTTCAATCCTTGAAAGTTCAAAAGGGTGCAACTGAAATTTACAATCATTTAAAAGCAATAAGTACAAGATTTTCAAAACACTTTGACAACATAGTAGTTCTTAGAAAAAAATTAGAAGATGCTATAGGTGTAGTTGATAAATTTGGAACAGATGCAAGATCAATAAGTAGAACTTTGGAAAGTATAAAAGATCCAGAACAAGTTGAGAAAGCTGTACAAACAGATAACGTTGAAAAATTTGTTGATAAACAAAGACAAATTAAAAATTAATTTCTTTTTTTTGATAATACCATTTATAAGAAATCTCATGCAATGGAATCGTAAATATGATTACCCAAAATCCTCAAGAGCCACTGTAGATGGTATTAGAAGATATCTTTTGGGAGAAGAAAAATTACCAAGTGTTACTTCAATTTTAGATATTACTAAATCTGAAGAGGATAAAGCAGCATTAGCTAATTGGAGAGAAAGAACGGGATATAAAGAAGCTGAGGCTATCGCAAAAGCAGCAAGCAGTAGAGGATCACAGATGCATAACTACTTAGAATCTTATTTGCTTGGGAGAGAAAATTTAAGTTTTTTTGATGATAATGAACAATATAAATTGATGGCAAAAGAAATAATTGATCATGGTCTAAAAAATAGATTAGAAGAAATATGGGGAGTTGAATGTACATTATACTATCCAGATAAATATGCTGGCACTGCAGACTGCGTTGGAGTTTATGAAGGAAGAGAAACAATTATAGATTTTAAACAAAGCAATAAACCAAAGAAAGCTGAGTATATCGATTCATGGTTATTACAAACCAGCGCGTATTCTTTAGCTCATAATGTTGTGTATAACTCCAATATCACTTCTTGTGTAATCTTGGTCTGCACTGTAGATAAATTATTCCAAGAATTTAAAATTCAAGGACATGATTTAGTCATCTATCAAAATTTGTTTTTAGGAAGATTAAAAAAATTTCATGAACTATCTAATTTAACTTAAAATATATAAGAAAATATGGAGAAATTTGTAATCTACGATACTGAAACCACTAATAGCACTATTTGGGGATCAATTATTGAAGTTGGGGCTGTTGTTGTTGATAAAAATTTAAATGAAATTGGTAAATTAAATATCAGAGGCAGAATGCCAGAAGGAGAAGTGCCAAGTGCTAAAGCTCTATTGGTAAACTCAACAAGTATAGATTTACTTACTAAAGGAAACTATTCTCATTATGAATTCTTAGGAGCAGTTGAAAACTTCTTCTCAAAAGCTGCGCCAGCATTATTCATGGGATGGAGTAATTTAAATTTTGATAGACGTATGTTTCATTTTAATCTTTTTAAAGGTAACAGATATCCTTATATTACTCACTCATCTCCAAATAAAGAACATGACGGTCTTCATGTTGCAAGAGCTGCACAAACAATTAATTCTGAAACTTTAAAAACTGAACTAACAGATGCTGGAAATGAAAGTCTTGCTCTTGAAGGTTTAGCAAGACAACAAGGATTTGATACTTCACAACAACACACGGCATATCATGATGCATTTACAAGTTTAAGAATTTTAAGAATTATAAAAGAAAAGCATAACGATAATTGGGAAAAATTTTTAACCACCTCTACAAAGAGTAGTGTGGAGTCTATTTTAAAAGGAGAAGGTATTTATTCAATTTTTGAAAATGTTAAAGGAAGAAATATGATGTATTTAGTATCAACATTACATCCAGAACATTGTTTTCATCCATCTTATGCTTCTTGGGGATATCTATGGGATTTAAGAAGAGATCCAGAGCCTTTTCTTAACATGCCAGTTAATGAGCTTAAAGCTAATCTTAAAAAAATCAGTCCCAAAGCTCTAAGAGTTATAAAAACAAATAAAGCGCCTGTTGTATTAGATAAAAAATTTGCATTAAAAGAAAAAGCCTATGCAGATCTAGATTTAGAAACAATTCTAAAAAGAGCTAAATTAGTTAGATCTAGTGAAAACTTATGTAGAAATATTCAAATCATTAATAGAGAAGCTGCAGAAGAAAAGGCACAAACCCAAAACCAAGAAGATTTACTTCCTGAAGAAACCTTGTATGAGAAGTTTGTTCCAAACAAAGATACTGCTTTATTCAAAACTTGGCACAGTTCATCATGGGAAGATAAATTAAGATTATTAGATAAATTTCAAGATAAAAGATGTGCATGGTTTGGACAAAAAATTATTTATCAAGAAGCACCTCACGTATTACCACCTGATTTATATAAAAATATTAAAAGTGAGATAGCTAGAAGAATTTTGAGTAAAAATAAAGAAAAGTGGCAAACTATAGCAATGGCATACACTGAAATAGATACCTTAAGAGATCAAGCATCTAATAGAGATGATGAGGAAGAACTAAAAAAATTAGATGAAATAAATGAATTTATTATGTCTATTGAAAAAAAATATGAAATTGCGTAGTTGACTTTAAAACTTTAATTTATAGAAAGGATTTATGCTTATAGATTTTAAAGATGAAGATTTTGATAGCAAAATCAAAAATGAAGACGTTTCAGTAATCCAGTTTTCAGCTGCTTGGTGTGGGCCTTGCAAAGCTTTAAAACCAGTGATGGATAAATTAGCTGATGAGTATAAAGATAAAGCTGGTTTTTATTATGCTGATGTAGAAGATGGTGGAATAAATACCGGAAGTGCTGCTGGCATAAGAGGTGTACCAACTGTTATAATTTACAAAAAAGGTGTTGAAGTAGATAGAAAAGTTGGTGGAGTACCTGAAAGCCACATGAAAGAATTTTTAGAAAAAAATATCTAATTTAAATTAAGAATTTCTCCAGCCAAATAAAGAGAACCTGTAATTAAAATTACATCGTTTTTCTTGACCGAAATGGACTTGATTGCATTAAATATATCTTCTTTGTACTGAACATTTTTGAATGAATTTAGTTTGTTTTTTAAGTCTTTACCACCAATTGAATTAGGTTGGTTTGGAATATCAATAGTGGTCAAGGTTGAGATATTTTTAAAAAAACTAATATACTCATTATGATCCTTGTTGGACATCATACCTAAGATAATGTGTTTATTACAATCTAAAGTTTGGAGATATTCATTTACTACTCTAGCTCCATCAGGGTTATGATCTCCAGAAATTAATAATTTATTATTTTTTACAAGTTCTTTTAGTTTTCCAGATTTAATTTCTTGTAATCTTGCAAGATTATGTATTTTTTGAATACCATTTTCTATTCTAATATCTTTAACTCCAAGATTTAAGGTTCTTACAGTTGCAATAGCAGTTGATATATTTTCTAATTGAAACTGACCAAGAACATTTGGTAAAGGTAGTTTCAAACCTCCCAATTTATCCTCATAGTAAAAAAAACCGTTTTCTTGAATTGAATAACTATAGTCTTCATTAAAAAATAACTTATTTGATGAGTTATTTTTTATAGTTTTTTTAATGCATTCCATCGTTTGTTCTTTATTTTGTTTAGCGATAATAATATTTGAATTAAGTAAGGCTGATGTTTTTTCAAAAACAATTTGCTCAATTGTTTGATTTTCTTTTGGAAGCCAGTCGAGATGGTCTTTACTTATAGAGGTAATTATACTTGCAAGATTACTCTTTAAAATATTAGTAGCATCAAAACGGTGGAATAAACCACTTTCTATTAAGTTGATATTATCAGGATATTGGGCAGCTTTATAAAAAAAACAAGCTGATAACATTTCAAAAACAGTTATTGGCTCGTTATTGTTAACTTTTTCAACCTCTTCTAATAAATCAGCCAATTCCTCGTCATTTAATTCCTGATTATTAAATACAAATCTTTCATTAATTTTTTGTATATGTGGGCTCGTATAAACATTGCATTTTAAATTTGCTTCCTTAAGAATCGCATAAATAGCTTGTATGGTAGAGTTCTTACCATTAGTTCCTACAACTGATATAGCCTTAATTTTATCTTGAGGATTTCCTAATTTTTTACAAAGATTTTGAATTCTATCTAAAGATAAATCAATCTCTTTAGGATGCAGCTTTTGAAAATTGCTGAGTATCTTCTGAAGTTTCATTTTGTTCAGAACTTATAGCAGAATTTTGTTTTAACAATATTGATAATAAAGTTCCTATTTTAGATACTAGATCTCTTCTTTCTACGATTAAATCAACAAACCCAGTTTTTTCAACGTACTCACTTTTTTGAAAACCTTCAGGCAATTCCTCTTTTACTGTTCCTTGAATTACTCTGGCACCTGCAAACGCAATTAAAGCACCTGGTTCAGCAATATTAATATCTCCTAACATTGCATAGGAAGCAGTTATTCCTCCTGCAGTTGGATCTGTAATACAAACTAAGTAGGGCAAACCATTTTTCTTTAATTCATTGATTGCAAGTGTAGTTCTTGTCATTTGAGACAATGAAATTAAACTTTCCATCATTCTCATTCCTCCACCAGCGCTTATGCATATAAAAGGTGTTTGATTTTCTATTGCATGTTGAATTCCATATAAAAATGCTTCACCTTCTGCTGCAGCCATAGATGCTCCTAAAAAATCAAAGTCAGATGCAACAGCTGTTATTTTAATATTGTTAATTGTTCCAGATGCAACCATCATTCCACAATCTAATCCAGTTTTCTTCCGAGCACTTTTTAGTCTATCTTTGTATGATTTAGAGTCTGTCCAATTTAAAGGATCATCTTTTGGAATAGGTGTTTTAAAAATTTCATAGTTACTTTTTCCAAATAAAATATCAAATCTTTGTTTTGGTTTAATTCTATGATGTTTATTACAATCTGGACAAACCCAAAGATTTGCCTCTAAATCTTTCTTTAGAATTGGTCCACGACAACAACTTGTCCAGTCACTTTTTGCAATATCTTCTTTGGATGCTCTTTCTTTTATAGCAGTTTTAATTTTTTCACCTGCTTTAATTAATTTTGTTAGCCAATTCATGCTCTATTTTAATACCTCTGAAAAACTTTGAACTTGTTTCCCAAAACTTTGTGTTAAATCTGGGGCATTTATATTGTCCTGAATATATTTTACAAATGTTGAACCAACAATAACTCCATTACAACCACTATTAGCAACTTTTTTTGCATCTTCAGGATTTTTAATACCAAATCCAGAACAAACAGGAATATTTGTTAAGTTTTTGATTCTTTTAACAAAGTTTGCAACATCAATTTCATTCGCAGATTTTACTCCTGTAACACCACTCACATTTACTTGGTAAATAAAGCCTGATGAGATTTTAACTATATCCTCAAGTCTTTTTTGATCTGTTGTGGGTGCTGCCAATTTTATTAGTGATAATCCATTATCATTTAGAGCGTCTCTCAATTCATTTTCCTCTTTTAATTCATGTGGTGCATCAACTACTAGTACAGCATCTGCACCAGCTTTTTTAATATCATTTACAAATTTATTGATTGGGTATTTGTAAAGATTGGCTATATAGCCCATTAAAAGTATCCCTACTTCTTTGTTATAATCCCTAATTTTTTTAACTAGATTAATGGTATCATTTAAAGTGTACCCACTTCTTAAGACATGGTCATGTGCAGCTTTAATAACTGGTCCTTCGGCAGAAGCTTCAGAGGTGCAGTAGCCAATTTCTAGTATAGAAACACCGTTATCTATTGCTTGTTTTATCAGTTCAAAACTTTGATCAGGAGAAGGATAGCATCCAACAAAATAAGAAACTAGTTTTGTTTTTGGATTATTATTATCAAATATTTTTTTAAATCGTTTACTCAAAATCTTTACCAATATGTTCCTGAATAGTATCCAAATCTTTTTCTCCTCGTCCGCATAAGGATAAGCAAATTGTATAATCTTTAGGTTTATCCTTTGCTTGTCTAAAGATTACTTCTGCTGCAGCTGCCATAGGTTCTAATGCAGAACAAATTCCTTCAGTCCTTGCTATAATTTTATATGCTTCAAGCATTTCTTGGTCAGTAGCTGAGGAATAAGTAACTGCTTTTTGATCTTTTAAATAAGAGTGAAGTGGACCAACTGAAAAATAAGTTATACCTGCGCCCAAACTCATTCCTCCTAAAGATTTTGCACCATCATCTGTTTGTAACATATATGTTTTCATTCCCTGCATAATTCCAGGTGTTCCATTTGAGAGTGCAGCAGTTTCACTTGCCTCTACACCAATCTTAGAAATATTAGGTTCATCTAAAAAATCATAAATTGCACCTGCAAAGTTACTTCCCCCACCAACGCATCCAACAATCATGTCTGGTATTTTTCCCTCCTGTTCAAGTGATTGTTCTCTTATTTCTCTTCCAATAATACTTTGAGCAAATGCTACAATTTTTGGGAATGGATGTGCAGAAACTACCGAACCACAAATGTACGCAAATTCAGGATTGGTGGTCCAAGTTTTGATTGCATCTGTAATAGCTTCTTTTAAGGTCCCCGGTACTGCTTTCAACTTTGCACCATAGTGTTTAGCTTTTATTATATTTTGATTAACCCTAGCTATATCCACTTCTCCCATTACTCCAATTAAAGGCATACCAAACTTGGCTGCAACTGCTGCAGTTGCGCTATAGTGCTGCCCTGCACCACTCTCACAAATTAAACTTTTTTTACCCATTCTTTTTGCAAGTAATACTTGAAATAAACTATTCGTTATCTTGTGACTTCCTGTGTGATTTAAATGTTCTTGTTTAAATAAGATACGAGCACCACCTAATTCTCTAGTAAGATTTTCTGCAAAATATAAAGGGGATGGTCTTCCTATGTAGTGTTTACAGTAATATGCAAATTCATCTAAAAATTCTTTATCTTTGATTGCTTCTTCAAATCCTTGATTTAGCTCATGTAAAGCAGGCATCAAAGTTTCGCCAACTGCCATACCTCCCATAGCAGAGGTACCTTCACCATAATAACCTAGTTCATCTGGACCTGTTTTTAATGAATTTTTTGTCATATCTCTTTTAAGAATTAATATTATGTACTGTATTTAGAAACTTATCAATTTTATTAATATCTTTTACCCCTTTTGAGCTTTCCAAACTTCCACTTACATCCAATATGTAGTGTTTATTTTTAAAATTTGTAACATCTTCTATTTTTATATTTCCTGCAATCATTTTTTCTATGCTGTCTTCTACTTCATTTAGCAAATCATGATCAAAACTCATAGACTTCTCATATCCTTTGCTATCAAACAAAATTATATCAGATATATTTTTATAAATTTTATATTTTTGTACATCTTTTTTGCTTTCGATGGTGAGTGCAGTGATTATTTTTTTATTATATTTTTCTTTAATTTGTTTAATTTCATTAAAATTACAATCATAAATTTGATAATAATCGAATGGTAAATCTTTAATTTTTTCTAAAATATTTTCATCAGGTTTTACAAGAACCGCAACATACTTGCTTTGTTTTTTATCTATATTTAAGAGATCATTTAACTGGCTAAATTTTACATAACGTGAGCTTGCTTTCCAATTAACTATAAATCCTACAAATCGGGGAGGGTAAGAGTGATTAACTATATGAGATAAAGTTTTAGAATCTGAAATCCCACAGATTTTACAACTTTTGATCATCCGTTTAAATGATCAATTAATTTTTTAATATTATTTTTTATATTACCTTTTGTAAGAGATCTTCCAATTACAACCCCTGAAACTTTATTTTTGAAAGCATCTTTTGGTGTCATTACTCTTGCTTGATCATTTAAATTATCTCCTTGCATTCTTATACCAGGTGTAATGATCAAAAAATTTTTGTATTTTTTTCTAATCATTTTTGCTTCTATTGCAGAACAAACTATACCATCGCATCCAGATTTCTTAACAACACTAGCTTGTTTTAAAACAAGTTGGTCAACTGTTTTAGTATGACCAATTTCTTTTAACAATCTATTATTAAGACTGGTTAAAACAGTAACTCCTAGCACTTTTAAATTTTTGTTAATTTGTTTAGCTTTTTTTTTGACGGCTTTAAGCATGTCTAGCCCACCATTTGTATGGACTGTAATATACTTACATTTTTTTAGATCTTTTAGACTTTCAACTGCAGAAAGAGCTGTTTGAGGGATATCATTTATTTTCAAATCTAACCAAAAATCTGATTTGTATTTTTCTAAAAATTTTCTTCCATTTTTTGAGTAAAAAAACTGTAATCCAAATTTTGGAATTATTTTTAATTTTTTTGTATTGATGTTTTTAAGAATTTTTTTTATTTGATTTAGATTTGAAGTATCACAAGCAACAAATATAGTTTTATTCTTCATTATTAATCTTTTTAAACATTTCCTTGCTCATTTTCCATGATATTACTTTTTTTTCAGGAACTGCAACTTTTTCACCAGTCTTTGGATTTCTTCTTATGGAGGCTTTTTGAGTTTTAACTCTAAATGTTCCAAAATTTCTTAATTCAACGCCGTCCCCCCTTCGAAGGGCTCTTTTTATCTCATTTAAAATTATATCAGTAAATTTCTCTAAATCTTTTTTTAAGAAATTTGGGTAGTTACGAGAAAGTTGTATTAAAAGCTTTGATTTTACAATAGCCAATTTAAATCTTCTTAATTATTCTTTATCTTCTTCCTTTTTCTTTAGGTCCTCTGATAATGATGAAAAGGGTAAGTTTTTACCCGAACCTTCAGATCCATATTTTTCAAGAGCTTCTTTTTTCTCAATTTCTTCAAGTAATCTAATACTTAATGTTACTTTTCTCTTATTTAAATCCAAATCTGCTATTGCACAATCTAATTTCTCACCACCTGTCCATCTACCTGGTCTAGCATCTGCAGAATTAATTGCTATTGCAGATTTTTTAATCTGGAAGTCTAATTCACAACCTTCAGGTCTTACAATTAGTCCTTTATTATCAGTTGAAACAACTTTGACAGTTATTGTTTGATTTTTTGTCTTATCTTTAAACCAGTCGAAAGGATCTGCTTGCGTTTGTCTTAAACCAACTCTAATTTTTTGTTCGGACGTCTTAATCTCTAAAACCTTAACTTTAAGTTTGTCACCTTTTTTGTACTTAGCTAGTTCTTCTTCACCATTATTTAAATATGTTAAATCATTACAATGTAAAAAAGCATCAATATCTAAATCTTCTATTTTAACAAATAATGAATATTCATTTTTATTTACAACTTCTCCCTCAACAATGGTATCAACAGGATATTTTTTCTCAAATGTCTCAAATGGATTATCTTGAGTTAATCTATGCGAAATAGCAACTCGTCTTTTATCTTTATCAATTTCAGTAATTACACAATCGATTTCATCGCCAACTTTAAACATTTTTTTTGCTGAAATATTCTTTTTAGTCCAGCTCAATTCACTTGAATGAAGTAGAGTTGTTAGACCTGGTTCTAATTCACAAAAAGCTCCAAAGTCCATTATTTTAACAACCTTCACTTTATAAATTTTATTGAGCTCATAATTCTGAATATGCTCGAAAGGATCTGGAGACAATTGTTTAACAGAACATCCAACTTGTAATTTCTCTTTATCAACACTGATTACTTTTAAATCGTGTTTCTCGCCAATATTAAATACCTCATCAGGATGATTAACTCTTGAATAAGAAATTTCTTGTAAGTGAACCAACACATCCAATTCTCCATTAACATGGAAAAAACAACCAAAAGAACTATATCCTTTTACTTCGGCTCCCTTGATGATGTCTCCAACTTTATATTTTTCTACAATTTTAGCTTTATCTTCTTTTTTGAAAGAAGAAATAATTTCTCTTCTTGATACACATGCATTTCCTCTTATTTTATCTAATTTAATAAGAGCAAACTTTTGTGGTTCATTCATTAAATGACTTATATCTTTTAGAGGTTTATCGCTGATTTGGGAACCAGGTAAAAACATAAGCGAACCTGTATCTATGTGTTCTACTATACATCCACCTTTACACTTAGATGTAATTTTACCCATTATAGGTTCATTTTTTTCATAAGCCTCAACTAATTTATCCCAACCTTTAATTTTTTGAGCTTTACTAGCTGATACTAAGACTTCACCATGTTTATCCTCAATTTTTTCAAGTAAAACTGGAATAGTTTCTCCAACTTTAATTTTCTCAGAAAGTCCCATGCTTTTTAATTCGTTTATATCAAGAACTGGCTCTGATTTTAGACCTTCAACAAATAAAAATACAAATTTTTCTGTAATTTTATTTATTTTTCCTTCAATAATTTTTCCTTCTTCTATTTGAACTTTAGAAAGTTGACTGCTTAGTAATTTTTCGAACTCTTGAGATGCTGGATTTGATAAGTCTTTATAAATTTCCATTAAATATTAATTTTCCTGTCTATTATTTTTTTTATTTTTAAAAAACATGACCTTTTATTAAGGTTTGTCGTATTAATCAATAGTGAATCTTTTGTTTTCTTTAATGGTGATATTTCTCTATTTATATCACTTTTATCTCGTTTTTTAATACTTTTTAAGACTTCTTGATAACTTATTTTTTTTTTAAATTTTTTTAACTCTTTATATCTTCTTAGTGCCCTAGTTTTTACATTTGCGGTTATATAAAATTTAAAGTCAGCATCAGGGACAATATTATAAGTGATATCTCTACCGTCTAAACAAGAACCTTTATATTTTTTTGGAGGATTATAAGCAAAATTTAACTGAAAAGAATGAACTACTTTTCTTATAGATTTAATTTTAGAAATTATAGAAGCTTGAGTTCCAACCTCATCTGACAATAAAGAATTATTTTCAAGATCTTTTATTTTTAAAGATTTTATTTTTGATTTAATGAACTTATTATTAAATTTTTTTGGAAACTTAATTTTTAGATAAGCAATAAATCTATATATTTTTCCAGTATCAAGATAGAAAAGATTGTAATGTTTTGAAATAGCTTTTGCTAATGTTCCTGCCCCTGCAGCAGCGGGTGAGTCGATTGCAATTTTTAAAATTTGTTTTCTTTTAATCATTTTTTAAATCATCAACAATTTTTAAAAAATTAGGAAATGAAGTATTTATGGACTCTTTATCATGAATTTTCCACCTTCCACCAAAGCTTAAAGCAGCAATTAAACTCGTCATAAAAACTCTATGGTCCTTTAAATAGTTTTTGATTACAATTTTTTTGTCTAAATTTACATTTAAATTAGGATCACCAAAAATTTTAATAGAGTCATTTGTTGTAATAGTTTTTACCCCCAAGTTTTTTAAAATTTTTTCAGCCCATATCAATCTAGGACTTTCTTTTTGATTAAGTTCGCTTAGATTGCTGAAATAAGAAACTCCTTTGGCTTTAGCAGCAACTAAAAAAATAACTAAAAATTCATCAATTGCACCACTGTTTAATTCTGGAGGACAATTAATTGCCTTAATTTTTTTTGTACTGACCACTTTTATATCAGCTTTTTTTTCACCTTTATAAATCTTTTTATTTTTAAAAAATATTTTTACTCCCATTTTTTTTAAAATAGTAATTATACCTATCCTTGATGGATTTATATTTACATTTTTAATTATTAATTCTGAGTCAGATGATAGTGCAGTTAAAACAATAAAAAATGCACTTGAGCTAATATCTGAAGGTATATCATAATTTATTGCATTAATTTTTTTTACTTTTTTTATTTTAATTTCGTCAAGATTTTTATTCTTTTTGATAGTTATTGGTAATTTTAAATGTTTACATAACAATTCAGTATGATTTCTTGATTTTTTTGCTTTTATAATTGTAGTCCCATCTGTTCTCATACCAGCAAACATAATTGAACTTTTGCACTGAGCAGAACCTTTTTTTTCATAATATTTAACTGGTTTCAATTTAGATGATCCATAAAGTGTTAATGGTAAAAGATTGTTACTTCTTAATTTAAATTTGACACCAAATTTACTTAATGGATCAGACACTCTTCTAAAATCTCTTTTTGATAAACTTTTGTCTCCAATTAAATTAATTGGATCTGGAGAATTGATTAATAAACCTAATATTAATCTTCCTAATGTACCAGAATTTTTAGCATCTATTGTCAGACCTTTTTTATATTTGTAACCATCAATGCCCTTTCCAAAAATTATACATTCTTTTTTATTTATAATTACTTTAATACCTAATTTTTTAATTGCTTCTATTGTTGCTAAAACATCTTCAGACATTAATAAATTATTTGCTTTTGATTTTCCATTTGCTAATGAAGCAAATAGCACCCATCTAATACTTAAACTTTTATCACCAGGGACAGTTATAGTTTTTTTAAAATTTTTTATTTTATTTTTTATGTTAACAATGTTTGACATTTTTAGTTTAGTTAATTGAACTTAAAGTTGTCACCAAAATATGCATTTTTTGCTTTTATATTGTTAACTAAATTAGAGGGTGTATCCTGTGCAACAATTTTTCCATTATTTAATATCATTGCAGTATCAACACAAGCAAGTAAATCTCTTGCTTGATGGTCACAAATAATTACAGTTATACGATTCTCTTGCTGAAGATTTACTATTATTTCTTGAAGCATTTTAATGGTTAATACATCTAATGCTGCAAATGGTTCATCAAGTAACAAAACTTTTGGATCACTTAATAATGCTAAAGCTAAAACCAATTTACGTTTTTGACCTCCAGAAAGATATTTGGCTTTAATTTCTTTGAGATTATCTAGTTCAAATCTTGAAATTAAAAAATTTATTCTTTCTTGACGAAAATTTTTTTTTTCTATTACAATTTCACTTATTGCTCTTAAGTTGTCTAACAAAGTTAATTCACCAAAATAACCCCCATATTGAGGGCAATAGCTTGTTTTAAACTTTTTTGTTCTTAGATAAACTGGATATTCGGTAACTTCTGAATTTTCAATTTTTATAGTGCCAGAATTTGGATTTATCAAACCAACCAAAAGATTAAAAATTGTGCTTTTACCAACCCCATTTGGACCCAACATTCCAAAAATTTCCCCTTCATTAATCGAAAAACTTATATTATCTAAAATTAATCTATTTCCGTATGAGAGAGATATGTCTTTAAACTCAACTATAGGATTGAGATTTTTAAATGATTTAATTCGAAATTTTTTAATTATTGCCATTTGAATAATTTTTATTTTTTATATTAACTTTTTTGTTTTCTTCGTACATAAAAATTTTTGTGTCTTTTGTCTTTGTATCTATTTCAATTACGTCTGCTTTTAAAACATTTTCTTCATTTATAAAAACTATATTTTTTGAAATAATCATTCTATTTTTAATTAAAGAAAAATCTAAATATTCGCCGGTTATTTTATTATTTAAATAAGTGATTTTAACATTTTTAGAAAAAATTGTATCATAATTGGATACATTATATTTTCCAAAGTCAGATGTAATATTTATTTGATCAGAATCTTTTAATTTAATTTGAGATTTCACATTTTTTAAAAATATAATATCACTATTATTAAGATCTATTTCACCTTCAGCTGCAAAAATAATATATTCATTATCCTCATTATCTTTTGCAACATATTTTATATTTTCAAGTAAGTTAGAATTATATATATCATCCTCAGTTAAAATTAATTCTTCCTCATTATTTTTTTTGTAAATAAATTTGAAATAGATACTTAAAAATATTATTAAAAAAACCAAAAAAACTGCAATTTTCTTTATCATTTAAGATATGTTCGACTGCAAGATTGTATGGATATGAATTATTCCAATTGTTCTGTTTGAAATTTTTTTATTAATCACAACAAGAGACGTAATTTTTTTTTTATTCATCAAAGAAAGAGCTTTTGCTGCAAGCTCATTTTTGTCTATATTGATCGGTTTCTTAGTCATAATTTTCTTAACCGGCAATATTTGAAATTCGGAGTTTTTTTGACTCATCCTTCTTATTTGTCCATCAGTAATTATCCCGATAGTTTTTCCAGTTTTATTTCTAACAATTAGAACACCCAACTTCTTTTCAGTTAAAATTTTAAGTGCTTTACTCATTTTTATATTTTCGTTTACAAATGGAATATTTTTTCCAGTCATCATGATATCTTCAACAGTTTTAAGCTGAGAACCTAAACTTCCAGATGGATGAAGTTTTTTGAAATCTAATTTGCCAAATTTTTTGTACTTCATCGATGAAATTGCTAGTGCATCACCTAGCGCTAATTGAGATGTTGTACTTGAAGTTGGGACTATTCCTTCAGCTTCTTTCGCTTTAGGAATTAACAATTTAATATCAGAAGCCTTAGAAAGAATAGAATCTTTTTTTGAAACAATACCTATTAATAAAATTTTATTTCTTTTAGCAAATTGAATAATATTTTTTAGTTCACTTGTCTCCCCAGAGTTACTTATGAGAATTAAAATATCTTTTTTTGAGATCATGCCTAGATCACCATGAGAAGCTTCACTTGCAGCAAGACTAAATGACGGAGTTCCTACAGAAGAGAGAGTTGCTGCAATTTTAGATGCTATTAAACCACTTTTACCTACGCCACATAAAATTACTTTTGATTGGCATTTTGCTATCTTGATTACTGCTTCGCCGAAAGAGTTGTTGATACTTTTTTTTAATTTTTGAAGAGCTCTAATTTCAAGATTGATTACATTGTTTGCCTCAGATATGAATTTTTTTTTATTCATTAGTGGGACCAGATATCATCTCTAAATAATGCAAGATCAAGTTCAACCCGTGTGTTTAAAAATTTTAAACAATTTTTATAAAGTTGAATTCTATTTTCTCTTTCCAATATTTTTTTCAATTCATCGTGTATTTGATGTAAATATATTACATCGTTAGCACAGTATTTAAGTTGTGCTGGTGTTAATTCACCGCCAAAATCTGAACTCTGAAATTGTTTACTAATATCTATTTTGATAAATTCTTTAATTAAAGTCTTTAATGAATGATTATCAGAATATGATCTTGCAAGCTTTGATGCAATTTTTGTATCTAAAATATTGACAGTTTCAGTTTTTAAATAATATTTAATATGAGCTAAATCTGCACGACCGTAATGAAAAATTTTAGTGATATTTTCATCATTTAATACTTTTACTAAATTCGGCGCATGATAATTTTTTCTATCAAATTGAACTATATGAGCATCTGAATTTCCCTGGGATACTTGTATCAAGCACAATGGATCACGTCTGACATTTAGACCCATGAACTCACCATCTACGGCAATTATATTGCCTAAATTTAAATCATCTGGTAGATCATTTTTATAAAGTTGAATATTATTACTCATTTTTAAACATATATATATGAAAGCAAAAAATTGTCTAATTTTTGGTGGAAGCGGTCAAATTGGTAGAAATTTAATTAGGAAGCTTACAAAGAATAATTATCAAGTAACAGTTGTTACAAGAAACGTTCATCAAAAAAGCTATGTTATTAAAACCCAAGCAAATGCAGGTTTTATAGAAATAGTAGAATCAAATATTTTTGAAGAACATAAACTTAGAAAACTTTTTGAAAAAGCAGACGTATGTGTAAATTTAATTGGTATATTGTTCGAGTCAAAAAAAGGAAATACGTTCAAAAATATTCACACTGTTTTTCCATCTTTGCTTTCTAAACTTTGTAAAGAATACAAACTAAAAAATTTTATTCATATATCAGCACTAGGAATAAACGAGGCTGTAGACTCTGATTATGCTAAAAGCAAATTAGAAGGAGAAGAAAGAATATTAAAGAATTATCCATTAGCTACAATTTTAAGACCTTCAATAGTATTCTCTCAAGATGATCAGCTAACAACTCAATTTATGACTCTTCTAAATAGATTGCCAATATTTCCACTATACTATGGAGGAAAAACGAAATTTGCGCCAATTCATTGTTCAGACCTAACTGATGTTATTTTGAACGTTATTTCAAATAATGTAAGTTCAAAAATAATTGAATGTGTTGGTCCAGAAATTATATCGTTTAAAGAAATATTAGAAAAATTATTGAATTTAATTGGAAAGAAAAGATTATTGATTCCAATGCCATTAAAACTTGCTGAAATTTCTGCGAGATGTTTTGAAATAATGCCAAAGCCAATTTTAACTAGAGATCAATTAAAACTTCTAAAATATGATAATGTTTTGTCTGGTAAATATAAATCAAACTCAGACATAGGAGTACCAAGTTTGAGGTACTTCGATGATGAAGTTAAAAAATATTGTTATATGTGGAGAGAAGGTGGTCAATTTTCCACAGAAAAATACACTTCAGATAATGTGGATATGAAAGCAAATTAAAATTTTAAGCAGATTGAATTTTCTTTTCAATAAATTCTGGTACTTCCTCTTTTTCTGGAACTTCTTCTTTTTTTCCTTTTGGTTGATACGCGTAAAGTAAATGAAGCTTGCAATAAGAGAAATCTTTCAAAGAAGATCTCCCACAAAAATAAAATTCTTTTTCGTCTGGATGACCTATCGGCCATTTGCATGAATTTTCATCTAATTCTTCTAATTGTTTAGGATTTTCTGGTTCAAAATCTTTGTCAATTATTAATGATTTAAACTTACTTTTACGGCCTCGTCCAGATTTTGAAATATTCCCCTCAACAGTGCTTTCAAAATTTTTATTTGATGTCGCGGTCCTTGTCTTTATTTTTGCTGAGAGATTTAATCTATGAGCTTTACCGATTACTGCATTACGACTTATACCGCCAATAATCTCAGCTATTTGACTAGCTGTATTACCTTTTCCCCATAATTCTTTTAGTTTTAAAACTTTTTCTTCAGTCCAACTCATATCTATATGTTGTGTTAATTATTTATAAAATTACAATATACTGTTATTAGTTTAAATGAAACAATCAAAAATTCAGAGTTATCAACAATAAAAGCCTAGCTTAAACAAAATTAGTTTTTCAATCATAACTTGTATCTGTGAAATAAAATTTATAAAAACAAATTTAATTTATGAGTAATTTAGCAAAAAATTATAATAGAAAAAAAATTTCATTTAGTTATGGCAAAGGAAGCTACCTTTACTCTACAGACGGAAAAAAATATCTTGATTTTGTCATGGGTATTGCGGTTAATTCTTTAGGTCATGCACATCCAAGTTTAGTAAAAACAATTAATAAGCAATCAAAAAAGCTTTGGCATGTTTCAAATGCATTTCAAATTCCCGAAGGAGAAAGTTTAGCAAAAAAACTATGTAAAAAAACATTTGCTGATTATGTAATGTTTCAAAATAGTGGAGCAGAAGCAACAGAGGCAGCAATTAAAATTGCACGAAGATATTTTTTCTCAATTGGTAAACAAAATAAAAATAGAATTTTGTGCATTAAAAATTCATTCCATGGAAGAACTTTGGCTGCAATTTATGCGAGTGGATCAAAGAAGATGACTGAAGGTTTCTTACCTAAAGTAGGTGGGTTTGACCATTTTAATTTTGGTGATCACAAAGCTTTAAAAAAGAAAATAACAAAGAATACTGCAGCTATAATGGTTGAGACTATAATGGGAGAAGGTGGAATTAAAGTTATTCCTGATTTCTGTTTAAGAGAGCTTAGAAAATTATGCGATAAGAAAAAAATTCTTTTAATTTTAGATGAGGTTCAATGTGGAATAGGCAGATCGGGAGATTTTTTTGCATTTGAAAAATCCAAAGTAAAACCAGATATAGTCCCAATAGCTAAAGGAATTGGAGGTGGGTTTCCAATAGGAGCAGTTCTTATGAATAATAAAGTAGCTGCAGGAATGGTGCCTGGAACTCATGGATCTACATTTGGAGGCAATCCGTTAGCTATGTCAGTTGGTAATAAGGTAATGGACATAGTTTCAAATAAAAAGTTTTTAAATAATGTAAAAAAATTATCTAAATATTTCTTATCAAACCTTAACAAAATTAAAGAAAAATATCCTAATCTAATTAAACAAATAAGAGGTAGAGGTTTTTTAATTGGGATACAGCTATATCAAGATCAGACAAATTTTATTAAAAAATTAATGGACAATAAATTATTAACTATTCGTGCTGGAGAAAATGTTGTACGTATTTTACCACCTCTTAATGTAAAAAAAAGTGAGCTTGATGAAGCTTTAAAAATTATAAATAAAGTTTGCAGTCAATTTAAATAATTATGAAACATTTTATAAATTTAAAAGATATTCCAAGTAAAGATTTGAGAAAAATAATTACTGATGCAAAAAAAAGAAAAAGTTCTAGAAAAAAACTTAATACTTTAGAGATAGATAAAGGCGCTCCATTAAAAGGCAAAATTTTGATTCAAATGTTTGAAAAACCAAGCTCAAGAACAAGAATTAGCTTTTATTTAGCTATAAAACAACTTGGGGGAGGTACTTTAACACTTAGATCTAATGAACTTCATTTAGGACAAGGTGGCGAGAGTATATCTGATACAGCAAAGGTTCTTTCGACTTACGGTGATGGATTTATGTTACGAACTGACAGTGATAAAAAAATTGAAGATTTTAAAAAATATTTATCTATCCCAGTAATTAATGGTTTGAGCCCATCCTCTCATCCAACCCAAGTTCTTTCAGATGTTTTTACAGTTGAGGAGATTACAAAAAAACCAATTTCTAAATTAAATATTTGCTGGATTGGAGACTCAAATAATGTGTTGGATAGTTTAATAGCTGCTTCTGTTAAATTTTCT
This sequence comes from uncultured Pelagibacteraceae bacterium, assembly GCA_902588855.1. GTDB lineage: Bacteria > Pseudomonadota > Alphaproteobacteria > Pelagibacterales > Pelagibacteraceae > Pelagibacter. The sequence continues at coordinate 59,410 of CACIQS010000002.1, forward strand.
TTCAAATTAAGTATTGGTTGCCCAAAAAATTTTGAACCAGGAAAAGAAGTAAGAAGTTGGGTAAAAAAAAATAAAAGAAAAATTTATATTTACAATGATCCAAAAAAAGCTGTTCGTGGAGCTGATGTAATTTTTTCAGATAAAGTGATTTCGTTAAACGACAAAGTAAACAAAAAGAAAAAAATTCAAGCATTTAAAAAATTTAAAATTGATAAAAAATTAATGAACATTGCAAATAAGAATTGTATTTTTTTACATTGTCTACCTAGAGGCAACGAAGTATCTGATGAAGTTTTTTTAGGAAAAAAATCGCATGTATGGGTACAAGCTCTCAACAGAGTTCATGTTCAAAAAAGCATATTGTTATATTCTTTTGGAAAATTAAGGTAATGGAACTGGGCTATCTGAATTTTCATTTAGATATTTAATTACAGATGCTCTATCAGCTTCTTTTCTTAAACCTGCAAAAGCCATCTTAGTTCCTTTGATCCATTTAGCGGGTTTGGTTAAATAACCGTTAAGCTCTTCGAGTGTCCACTCTTTTTCATAAGTAGCTAATGCTTTTGAATATTTGTAATCTTCAACTGATCCAACTTTCCTTCCAACAACATTATACAAAGCTGGACCTATAGCATTTTTTCCACCCTTTATTATTGAGTGACAGGCTGCACACTTTTTAAAAATTTTTTCTCCACTTGCTATATCTCCCATAGTCATTAATGCAGCAATGTCGACTTTTTCAACTGTAGCAGTTGTTGTTGAAGATGATGCGGTAGATACCTGTTCAACTTCCACCGTGTAACCTGGAGTTTTTGGCTTTTCTACATGAAAAATTATATCAGATAATTTTCCCAAACCAATAACAAGAAGTGCAACCATTAGAACAGCAGCCACAATTTTGTTTATTTCAAAAGAATCCATTTTTATAAATTTAATTTTGAACGTATAACATGATAAGTTAAAATTTGACTAAAATTTAATGTACAAATTTGCCTCTATTTAATAAGTGATTTATGAAAACTCTTATAATTATACCCTCTAGGTTAACTGCAACAAGGCTTCCAGGAAAACCACTATTAAAAATCAATAATATCTCAATTATTTCACATGTATTTAAGAAGGCAAAAGAGGCAAATATTGGAGAGGTGATTGTTGCTGCGGAGGATCAAGAGATTGTTAATGATGTGAAAAATAATGGAGGAAATGCGATTTTAACAAGTAATAAACACAAAACTGGTACAGACAGAATATACGAAGCTTATCAAAAACTTAACTTAGATAATATTGATTTTATAATGAATCTTCAGGGTGATGAACCAGCAATAAATATTCAGGATATTGTAAATCTAAACCAAATGATGATAGATCACAAAGCAAAAATAGGAACTCTAGCTGCTAAAGTTGAGGACAAATTAGATTTAACAAACGAAAATATAGTTAAAGTTATTACTGAAAATAATTTAGAAGATGACCCTTTTTCTAAAGCAAAAATATTTTTAAGGAAATCTGAAGATACCTCAAATGTTTATCACCATATTGGAATTTACTGTTATACATCACAAATTCTTAAAAACTTTGTTGAATTACCGCAATCAAAAAATGAAATTGAAAATAAATTGGAACAACTTAGAGCTCTAGACAATAATATCAAAATAAATGTTGCTCTAGCCAACAAAGCACCTATAGGAGTAGACACAGAAGAAGATTATCTAGCCTTAAAAAAAATAATGGAATATAAGTCCTGATGAGTAAAATATATTTTCAAGGAACATTTGGAGCTTATTCTCATTTAGCAGCAGTATCAATTGACCCTGATGCTAAAATTTTACCTTGTAAAACTTTTGATGATTGTTTTAATAAAGCTTCCGAAGAACCTGATTGTAGAATTATAATACCAGAGTCTAACAGAATAACAGGGAATATAGGTATCGAATATTTAATTTTTAAACATAGATTGAATATTTATCAAGAGCACTTTCAAAAAATTGAACATAATTTATTAGGTCAGCCAGGAGCCAAACTGTCTGATATAAAAGAAGTTTATTCTCATGCACAGGGTTTATCGCAATGTTCAAATTTCATAAAAGAAAATAATATCACTGAACATATTAGAGCCGATACAGCTGGATCAGCAGAGATGATTTCTAAAACAAAAGACAAAAAACAAGCAGCAATAGCATCATCTTTAAGTGCTGAAATTTATAATCTTGATGTAATTAAGAAAAATATAGAAAACGAGAGTGGAAATTTAACAAGGTTTCTTGTTATGGGAAAAAATATATCTCAACCTGAGTTTGGAAATAAAAAATATATAACTTCATTTTTATTTAAACTTAAAAGTAAACCTGCAGCTCTTTATCAATCACTTGGAGGATTTGCTATCAATGGAGTAAATCTTACTAAGCTTCAAAGTTACCCTGAAAAAAATTCTTTCGATTCTTATTTTTTCTTATGTGATCTAGATGGACATATTGAAGATCTAAAGGTTCAAAAATCTCTTGAAGAGCTAGGCTTGCATTGTGAGGATTTTCACGTTCTAGGTGTTTTTGAAGCCGATAGTTTGAGACAAAAAAAATAAAAATCTTTTATTGTAGATTGGAAATTTTAACTGCTATAATAGATTTGGAGGCTAGAGGTGGATGCTGCTTGAACCCGACCAGATCTTAACGGAAGCAGTCGTAGAGACAGTTATTCAGGTTCTAGTCTCCTTAAAAATTTATGAATAATAACTCAAAAGTACTAGCTCTTAAATATAGACCTCAAATATTTGATGATCTTATTGGTCAAGAAGTTGTTGCCGAAACAATTATAAACTCAATAAAAGCTGACAAAGTACCTAATGCATATTTGTTTACTGGAATTAGAGGGATTGGAAAAACTACAACTGCAAGAATTGTAGCAAAAGCCTTGAATTGCTCAAATGGTATTGAAAAAATGTGTATTGATAATTTGTGTGAAAATTGTCAGTCGATTGCAAATTCAAGTCACATTGATGTACTTGAAATGGATGCGGCCAGCAAGACTGGAGTTGATGATGTTAGAGACCTAATTGAGTTTTCTAGATATGGGCCTACTTCAGCAAAGTACAAAATATTTATAATCGATGAGGTTCATATGTTAAGTAAACAAGCTTTTAATGCTTTACTAAAAACATTGGAAGAACCACCTACATATTTAAAATTTATATTTGCCACAACTGAAATAAAAAAAATTCCTATAACAGTCGTTTCAAGGTGTCAACGTTTTGATCTTTCAAGGATTAAATCTTCTGAATTGTTAGATTTTATAAAAAAAATTAAAGATAAAGAAAACGGAAAAGTTACGGATGATGCTCTAAAATTAATTGTTAAAATATCTGAAGGCTCAGTAAGAGATGCACTTTCTCTATTGGATAGAGCATTATTGAGTTTCGATAATGATAAAGAACTAGATTTAAGTTCTGCTCAAA
>CACIQS010000003.1 GCA_902588855.1 uncultured Pelagibacteraceae bacterium
CTTCTGTTATTAAAAGTAAATATATCTCCTGGTCCTAATCTAAATTTAATTTGAAATTTTTCATCGTGTAATAGATTTCCAAATCTATGATGAGCCTTATAAACTTTGTCCATTAAGTCAGGATGGCAATCTAAAGCATCCATAGTTGCAATACTAAATCTAATGTCATGATAATCATTATCTTTAGTCAAAGAAATTGCTGGTGAATAATAACTTCTTACAGATTCTTGCGTATAATCCATATCTCTAAATTTAAGGTGAACATTCACTAATGTATCAAAGATTTCCCTTTCATTTTTTCTCAAATAATCTGCCACAGCAAATCCATCTACTGCTGAAGAATCTCCTCCATTTGCAGAATTTATCAAACAGTGAAGAAATTGATAACCTGGGGGTGTCTCAAACCAAGGTAAATCCATATGGTTTCTCAAAGCATGGGCCGTATAGGCAGAATTATTTGGTTTTGGAATATTAATTACTTCAAATGGAGTTTTAAAAAATGTTTCTCTAGTATGACTAATTCTATTTAAAACTTTAAATCCAGAGTTCTGATTTGTTGGTGCATTTTTGACAATTGCAATTCCGGTATGATGCAAAAGTTCCAACCATTTAATTAAGCCCTGATCTGAATTAATTATCTCATCATGATCAATTTCTACAGATTGTAAATTTTTTTGCAGAGAATTATCCCAAAGTTTATAGGGTGATTTATATTCTAAATTATTTTTTATTGTGTAACAATTATCTCTCAGCCATTTTTGATCATAATAACTAACATGATCTCCATCACTCCATTCAATTTTTAGTTTACCATCATCATTTACTGAAAATTTTTTAGGATTTATATCTTTAGACACCTTAAGAATATTAAACATTCTGTGACGAGAGTCTTTATCGTGTGCTGTGGGACAATTATCTCTTAACCACAAATAATTAAACTTACTTTTTTTTCCATCACTCCAAACAACTTCTAAATTCGTAGAATTTTTAGTTATATTTTCAATTTTACAATTTTGTTCCATTAACTTTTATAATTTGAATTTTCACGATCCAATTTTCTCAGTAATGCGGCCCATTCTGTTTTTCCATTATAATTATAATCATCTGAACTGCTCATATTGTCCCAAAAATATGCAGCTTTTTGTTTATTTATTTCATGTTTACTTAATCCCATAGATAAATTTTTTACTTGAACAGTGCATGCTTGCTCCAAATAATAAGCTCTAAAAAAAGCTTCTGCAGCGGTTTTACCTACAGTGTAATATCCATGATTTCTTGTAATTAAAATATCATGCTTACCTATGAGATTTTCAAATTTTTTTCCAAAATCTTTATCTTCAACAAATTCATAATCAATATATCCAATTAAATGATTTAAATAGACTGCGGCTTGTGAAAGATACATCAAGCCTTCTTTAGTTCCTCCAACTGCCATAACATCATTAGCATGACCGTGAACGTAAAAATTCACATCTGATCGAGAATTAAAAATCCACTGAGCAAGATTTATACATCCATCATTTAACCACGGTCCATCTGAATTGATTTTTCTCCCCTCTTTATCTATTTTTACTAAAGATGATGCTGTGATCTCTTCATAAAACATTCCATAGGGATGAATAAAAGAACAATCTTTATTTTCTACTGATCTTGCCCCTGCACACTGATTAGCAAGATCTGTCATGCCATACATATGTAAAATTCTATATAGAGCAGATAATTCTATTCGCACATCATTGTCTGTTTGCGGCATAACTAAAATTCTTAATAAAAAATTATGTAAAAGCAAATAAATATAGCTTTATATTTTTAGAACAATCAGAAGTTGTATAATATTTATTTTACATTCTATCATTGTAACTGTTACAAGATTATCCAATGTCAAAAATTGAGATCAATAACGTTTACAAAATTTTTGGAAATGATCCGAAGTCTGTGCTTCCAATGGTTAAGGATGGTGCTACGAAAGATGAGATCTTGGAAAAAACTGGTCATACAGTTGGCTTAGATAATGTCTCACTTAAAATTGAGGAAGGTGAAACTTTTGTGTGTATGGGTTTATCAGGTTCAGGAAAATCTACACTTATTAGACATTTAAATAGATTAATTGATCCAACTGATGGTGAAATTTTAGTTGAGGGTACAAATGTAATGTCTCTCAATAAAGATAAACTAATTGAATTTAGACGACATAAAATGAGTATGGTTTTTCAAAGATTTGGTTTATTCCCACACAAAACAGTAATTCAAAATGTTGGTTATGGACTAGAAATGCAAGGTAAAGCAGAAGACGAAAGAAATAAAATCTCAATGGAAAAAATTGATGCTGTCGGTCTAACTGGTTTTGAAAATCAATATCCAGCCCAATTATCAGGAGGAATGCAGCAGCGTGTAGGATTGGCAAGAGCATTAGCAACTGATACAGATATTATGTTAATGGATGAGGCATTTAGTGCGCTAGACCCATTAATTAGGAGCGATATGCAAAAGCAATTAATCGATCTTCAAGCTCAATTAAAAAAAACTATTGTCTTCATAACTCATGATCTTGACGAGTCATTAAGATTAGGTGATCATATTGGAATATTAAACTCTGGCAAATTAGTTCAAGTGGGTACTCCTGAAGAAATTATCATGAATCCTGCAGATGATTATGTGAAAGCATTCGTAAAAGATGTTAATAGAGCAAAAGTAATTAAAGCAAAAATTATTATGAAAAGCGCTGACGAAGCAAATAATATTGATAAGTCAAATCTAATAAAAGTAAATGAAGATGAGTTTATAGAAGATTTCTTACCTAAAATTGTTTGTTCAGACTCGAATTGCGAAGTGGTTGATAAAAGTGGAAATATAAAAGGTTATATTTCAAATCAAGAATTACAGTCCTCATTAACAAGATCATAAAGTGTTATTAAAAACTTTCGAAGTCAAAAAAGAATGGGTTGATTATAACAATCATATGAACATGGCTTATTATGTGCTTGTATTTGACCAGGCATGGGAAGTTGCTCTTGAAAAATTTAAAATGGGAGGAACTGCAGCCAAAGATCTTAATAGAAGTACTATGGTTGTTGAAACAAATACTAAATACTTAAATGAAGTCAAAGAAGGAGAGGTGGTAAATGTTAATCTTACTTTTTTTGACCATGATAAAAAAAGACTACATTTAAAAATGGAAATGATTTCTCAAAAAAATAATAAACTTTCAGCTTCTATGGAATGGATATCGCTATATATAGATTTAAGCAAAAGAAAAGTTACTGAATTTGAGGAAGAAAAAGTAAAATTAATGAAAGATTTTATTGAAGAAAATAAGTCAAAATTTTCAAACGAAGGTCTTCTGTTCTCTTCTAAATTAAAGAAATAATCTAATATTCTATACAATTTTTTTTTGATATAGGTGCATAATGAGTACTAATAATAATTCAAAAGGTATAATTCTAATAATTACTGCAATGACATTTTTTGCAATGCAGGATGCTTTAATTAAATTCATCTTTGAAAAGGCAGCTCTATATGAAATATTTTTTGGAAGATATTTTGTTGCAGCAATTTTGTTGTTTGGTTACATAAAGTTTAGAAAACAAAAAGTTTCTCTTAAAACTCACTACCCTTTTTTAACAATACTAAGAGTGGTTTTGCATTTTATTGCTTTTTCTGCTTTTTTTATCTCATTAACTTTTATGCCTTTAGCAACAGCAAATGCTTTATTTTTTTCTTCACCTTTTTTCGTATCTATATTTGCAAAATTATTTTTAAAAGAAACTATTGGTATTAGAAGATGGTCAGCCATTATTTTTGGTTTTATTGGTGTTTTTATAGTATTAAATCCAAATTTTTCAGATTTTGAATATCGAAGTCTTTTACCAGTTTTTTGTGCATTTTGTTACGCAGCCTCTATGACAATTACAAAATATACATCTGATAAAGATGATGTTAACACTCAATTGTATTACTTCTATCTAATTGCAATATTGATTTGCGTAATTTTATATTTTTTTATGGGTAGTGGTCAGCTGAATAATCAAAACTTTGATCCAACAATACAATTCATCTTTAGAGAATGGTTTTCAAATATTGAATATACTTGGAAATTTATTTTATTTTTTGGTTTTGCTGCATCAATAGCTTTTGTTTGTATTTTTTCTGCATATATAGTTGCCTCTCCTTCGGTTGTTTCTCTATTTGAATATTCGCTAATTATAATGTCAATGATACCAGGTTATTTTTTATTTAATGAAATACCTACGGGTAGAACATTCATAGGAGTTGCATGTATAATAGCTGCTGGAATTTATATTTATTTGAGAGAGAAAGTTAGAGATCAGTATATTGCAACCGAAACACCAGTGAGAAGATGAATATTAAAGATATATTAATTTTTATAAATTATGACCTATGATTATTTAATTATTGGTGCTGGAACAGCTGGGTGTGTTCTTGCAAATAGGTTAACTGAGAAGTCTCAAAATAATGTTGCTATTTTTGAGGCTGGTAAACCAAGTGATATTTGGAAAGTAAATATGCCATTAGCAATTTTATACACAATGCATGATCCAAAATATAATTACAAGTATTATTCTGAGCCTGAACCTTATTTAAATAACAGAAAACTTTTTTGCCCAAGAGGAAAAATGATTGGTGGATGCTCAGCACATAACGGAATGGTATTTGTCAGAGGTAATCGAAACGATTATCAAAGATGGGAGTCTTTTGGATTGAAAGAATGGTCTTATGAAAAAGTACTCCCTTATTTTAAAAAAATTGAAACATGGTCTGAGGGAGAAAATGATTTCCGAGGTGGTAGTGGTATACTGCCAGTAAACCAGTCTAAAAACAAAAACCCTTTATTCAAAGCATTTATAGACTCTGCTGGTGAAGCTGGTTACAAAATAAATAATGACATGAATGGTGAAGAACAGGAAGGTTTTGGAATGTATGACGTTACAATTCATAAAGGTGAACGTGCTAGTGTTTCTAAGTATTATTTAAATCCAGCAAAAAAAAGAGAGAATCTAAAGGTATTTACAGAAGCTTTTGTTGAGAAAGTTATTTTTGATGGAAAAAAAGCCATTGGCATTGAAGTTAAAATTAAAAATAAAGTTGAAAAAATCTATGCAAATAAAGAGGTGATTTTAAGTGGCGGTGCAATTAATTCACCACAGTTACTAATGCTATCAGGAGTAGGTCCTAGCCAACATCTTAAAGATAAAGGCATCAATGTTGTTCATAGCTTAGAAGGAGTTGGAAAAAACCTACAAGATCATTTAGAAACTTACGTGCAACAAGAATGTAAAACTAAAGATACTTTATATTCATACGTTAATAAGCTTAATATGCTTAAAATTGGTATTCAGTGGTTTTTAAATAGAAGTGGTCCTTGTTCTGCTTCTTTCTTGGAGGCAGGTGGCTTTTGCAAATCATCTCTAGAAAGAGAATATCCTAATATTCAGTTTCATTTTTTTCCTGCTTTTGTAATTGATCATGGATTAGTTGATCCAGATAGACATGGTTATCAATTACATGCCAGTCCAAATCACCCTAAAAGTCGAGGTCATATAACTTTAAACAGCTCAAATCCTTATGATTATCCAAAAATTCAATTTAATTATTTGGAACATGAGGACGATTTAAAACAAACTTTAGAGTGTATACATGTAGCAAGAAAAATTTTAGAACAAAATTCATTAAAACCATTTGCAGGAAAAGAAATTGGGCCAGGAGAAAATGTTCAAACTAATGATTTATTAGAAGAATATATCCGATCAAAAGCTGAAACTGCTTACCACCCTTCATGCACACTTAAGATGGGAATAGATAAGATGTCGGTAGTGGATCAAAAATTACAAGTAAGTGGATTACAGAATATCAGAGTTGTGGATGCATCTGTAATGCCAGAAATTACAAGTGGAAATTTAAATGCACCAACTTTGATGATCGCTGAACGAGCTGCAGATTTTATAAAAAGTAGTAATTAAAGTGTCAAAAAATTATATTCCAACAATTAATATTTCTTCACTGATCAAAAATAATTTTGAAACTCAAAGTGCCTATAAAACAATTAAAGAAATTGAAAAAGCTTGTGTAAATATAGGTTTTTTCCAAGTGACAGGTCATGGACTTAATTTGAAAGAAATTCAAAAAATTTGCAAGGTTGGGAATCAATTTTTTAAATTGCCAGATAGTAAAAAAAGAAAACTATCTCCAAAAAAATGGAACAAAAAAAATAAAAATCTATATCGTGGCTACTTTCCTAATGACGTCAATGGTAAAGAAGGTTTAGATATAGGAGATTTAAAAGTTACCAAGAAATATTCTTCAAAAAATAAAAACCAATATATTGAATATTTAAATCTTGATACATGCTTTAACAAAACTTCTATTAGGACTTTAAATAAATATTTTGAAAATATTTACAATTTAAGTGAGACTTTGTTTAAAAGTATAATCAAATTAAACAAGCTTAATCCAAACCTTTCAAGCAAGGCTTTTTCTAGGTTAAAAACACTTAGCACCTTAAGATTTAATTATTATCCAAATCAAACTAAGCCTGTTGAGATATCAAAACAAGATGGTGTTGCACTCGGATGTGAAACGCATGTTGACAGTGGAATATTTACAGTTCTTTACCAAGATAAAAAAGGTGGTCTTCAAGTGCAGAATAAAAAAACAAAAAAATGGTATGATGTGTCATTTAATAAAAGAGCTCTAGTAGTAAATACTGGTAGAGCTTTAGAATTTTTAAGTAGAGGAAAATTTAAAGCTACAAACCACAGGGTACTATGGAATAAAAGTAAGAGACTTTCTATTCCATTCTTCTTTGAACCCTCTTATGACTTTAAAATGAATAGATCTTTCCTTAATTCAAAAAAATATTCTAACACAGGTCAAATTTACGAAAAATTTCTAAATCAATCATTAAAAAAATTTATTGAATATCAACGTTAAAATATTTTAAGTCGTTGAAAATTTATAATTAACTTTTATAAAGAATTTATAATTTGATGTCTAAAGTATTTGATTTATTCATAATTGGTGGTGGTATAAACGGTGCAGGTATTGCAAGAGATGCTGCAGGAAGAGGTTTGTCTGTATGTTTGGCCGATAAAGGTGAAATTGGAGGTGCAACTTCTTCTTGGTCTACAAAATTAATTCATGGTGGGCTTCGGTATCTAGAAAATTACGAATTTAAATTAGTAAGAGAGTCACTTAAAGAAAGAGAAATTGTTTACAAAATTGCAAAACATATCTCAAGACCAATTCCATTTATAATTCCTCATACTGATAAAATTAGACCAGCCTGGTTGATTAAATTTGGTTTGTTTTTGTACGACAATTTAGGAGGAAAAACCAATATTCCAAAATCAAAAACATTTGATCTTAATAAAAAATTTCCAAATATTCTAAAAGAAAAATACAAAACTGGTTTTCAATATTTTGATATTCAAATTGATGATAAAAAATTAACAAAACTAAATGCTCAAGATGCAAAAAGAAACAAAGCCAAAATATTAGAATACAATAAAGTTAAAAAGGCTGAAATTATTAATAATGAGTGGGTCATAAGTCTTCAAAATGGAAAAAAAATAAAATCAAAAGTTTTGATCAATGCATCCGGCCCATGGATAAATGAGACTTTGAATAAAAATATAAAAATAAAATCTAAAAATAAAATTAGATTAGTTAAAGGTAGTCACATCATTACTAAGAAGTTATATAAAGAAGATGTTGCATTTACATTTCAAAATACAGATAAAAGAATAATATTTGTAATTCCTTACAAAAAAAAATATTCATTAATTGGAACAACTGAAGTGGAAGTCAAATCCCCAGAAAATAATGGAATATCAAATCAAGAAATTCAATATTTAATTAATTCAGTAAATAATTATTTAAAAAAACAAATTAGCAAAAAAGATATAGTGGATACTTATTCAGGAATAAGGCCTCTGATAGAGGATTTTAAAGAAGCCTCAAAAGTTACTAGGGATTATGTTTTTGATTTACACATTGTGAAAAAATTACCTCTTTTAAATATTTATGGAGGAAAACTTACTACATACAGAAAGTTATCTGAAAAAGTCCTCATAGACCTTAAAAAGTTTTTACCCAAAACCAAAAAAGGCCCATGGACAGATAAAAAGAGACTTTTTTAGATTTCCACTGCTATAAAAAAGTGATATCGTAATTTAATAAAGCGATACATAACTCGTCGTTAAATTCAAAAATTTACGAAAGTGGGATCGGTCGTCTTTAAATTAATTTTTAAAGGAGGCTTTATGAACTTTGGATATTTTTGTAATACTACTAATTGGGATAAAAAACCCTATACCCAACTATTAGACGAAGCTAGAGAGATCACAGAATATTGTGATCAAAATAATTGGAATTCTATTTGGTATACTGAACATCATTTTAATCATGAGGGAATGGAGTCTTGCACCAATCCACTTATGATGTGTACTGATGCTGCGGCAAGAACTAAAAATATTCGTTTAGGACAAGCTTGTAACGTAATTACATTTCACAATCCCATAAGACTTGCAGAAGATATTGCAACGCTTGACCAAATGTCAAAAGGGAGAGTTGAAGTGGGTATTGGTAGAGGTGTTTATGGTAGAGAAGCAATCAATATGAATAAAGAAGCTGACTTAAAAGACCAAGCAAAAAATTTTAGACTATTTTCTGAAACATTGGACATAATGAAAAAAGCATGGTCTAAAGACTTTTTCTCTCACCAGGGCGAATTCTATACTTATCCATCTCCTAATTTCATTTGGCAACACGATATGAGTCCTCCAAAAGAAAATGTTGTAGATTTAAAAACAAATGAATTAAAACAAATATCTGTATTACCAAAACCTTATCAAAAACCTTTCCCACCAATTTCTCAAGTAGTTGATGGAGAAAGATCAATTCAGTGGGCAGCAGAAAATGGGCTTAATACAATTATGTGGATACCAACTGTAAAAGCTTTGAAAAAAAGATTTGAAATTTATAAAGATTCGAAATCTAAAGCTGAAAATAGAGATGTACCACTAGGGGAAGGTATTAGTTTGGTTAGAGATATGTTTGTTGCAGAAACTATGGAAGAAGCTGAAAAAATAGCTGGAGAACATATTGTAAATTATATGAGATGGGTTTGTCATTGGAGAGGATTGGGAAATCATATGGATCCAGATGAAAAATTACCAGAGACAAAAAATAAACTAGATTTATTAAATTATGAATTTCTTCATAAAAGAAATCTATTGTTTGGAACACCTGAGTTTGTAATTGAAAAAATAAAAGAACTTCAACAAGAATTAAATCTTCAAAATTTACAAGTCTGGTCTAACTTTCCAGGTATTAAACATGAAGATTGTATGAGAAGCATCAAATTATTTACAGAAGAAGTTATTCCAAATATAAAACCGATAGACACAAATATTCAAAGAGCTAGCTAGTAAATGGATTTAAAACTTAGAAAATTTGCAAAATTTGTAGATAAAACTTTTATTGAAGGTGGAAAAAAAGCAAAAGAACCTGCTCTGTTAGTTTCGGTTGCAGCTGTTATAGAAAACCCTTGGGCTGGAAAAGGTTTTGTAGAAGATTTAAAACCAGAAATACTAGATCTTGCACCTCAATTAGGAGAACTTTTAGTGCCAGAGTTAACAAAAGAAATTGGATCAGGTGAAAAAATTTTAGCTTATGGAAAAGCTGCTATGGTTGGATTAAATGGTGAGATAGAACACGCATCTGCATTTATTCATACTTTAAGATTTGGAAATAAATTTAGAGACGCTGTCGGAGGAACTTCTTATTTAAGCTTTACAAATACTAGAGGTCCTGCAGGTGCAAAAATTTCAATCCCAATGATGCATAAAACTGATGCTGGATTAAGACCCTTTTATCTAACGCATGAATTTACAATTCATGATGCACCTAATGAGGATGAAATAGTTGTTGCTATTGGAGGTGCTCCAACTGGAAGAGCTCATGCAAGAACGGGTGATAGATATCAAGACATGAAAGAGATGGGCATCGATAACTAATTGATGTCTTACAATTTTGATAACAATCAAAATCATTATTATTACAATAATAAAAATTCTTTACCTTTGATCTTTATTCACGGTGTGGGGTTAAATCAAAAAATGTGGAAACCTCAAATAGAATTTTTTAAGGATAATTCTTTTATAACTTACGATCTATTAGGACATGGAAAAACACCTTTTAAAGAGCCAAATTTATCAATGGAAAATTTTACTGATCAATTGTTAAATCTAGTAAATAACTTATCTATAGACAAATTTAATTTAATTGGGTTTTCTATTGGATCTTTGATTGCAATTGAATTTGCCTCAAAATATGAAAAATATTTAAATTCATTAACTCTAATATCCACCACATACCAAAGGACAGCAGAAGAAAGACAAAGTGTAATTGATAGAGTGAATTTGGCAAAAAAAAATATGCCAATATCTCAAATGGCAATGAAGAGATGGTTTTCAGATAAGTACCTTGAACAAAATCCTGAGTTATATGACGAGTTTATGAAGACTCTTAACAAGGAAGGAATTGATCAAGAAAATTTTATAAAAGCTTATGAAGTATTTGCAAACTATAAAGACAATCTTGAAAATATAAAAAATATTAAAACAAATACCTTAATAATAACTGGATCAGATGATCCTGGATCTACGCCTGATATGTCAAAAAATTTAAATAAAGATATACAAAATTCAACATATGTTGAAATTAAAAATGGAAAACATTTATGCACTATTGAATATGCAGACGAAGTAAATAATGCAATAATCAAACATATAAATTATGCCTGAATTAAAAAAATACCAAATGTTTATAGACGGTAAGTGGGTAGACTCTGATACAAAAAAAACTTTTGAAACTTTAAATCCAGAAAACAATAAGCCTTGGGCTGTAGTTCCTGAAGCTAGCGCAAATGATGTTGATAAAGCTGTAAAAGCTGCACAAAAAGCTTTTGAAGGTGAATGGCCAAAAATGCTTGCAAGAGATAGAGCAAAATATTTAAGAGCGATTGGAAATAAGCTAAGAGAAAATTCTGAATTATTAGGTAAGATTGAAACAATTGATACAGGAAAACTGTACAGAGAAACTTATCAACAAGCAAAATACATTGCAGAATATTATGATTACTATGCAGGTTTAGCTGATAAAGTTGAAGGAACAGTTCTTCCTATAGATAAACCAAATATTCAAGCAATCACAACAAGAATTCCAATAGGTGTTATTGCAGCTATCATTCCTTGGAATTCTCAAATGTTTTTAACTGCAACAAAAGTTGCTCCTGCTTTAGCTATGGGTAATACAGTGGTAATTAAATGTTCTGAATTAGCCCCAGCAACAATGTTTGAGTTTGCAAAATTAGTTGAAGAAACAGGAATACCAAAAGGTGTAATAAATGTAGTTTCTGGTTTTGGAAATCCTTGTGGTAAAGCTTTAACTACTCACAACTTAGTTGAGAAAGTAGCTTTTACAGGAGGTCCTGAAACTGCAAGACACATAATTAGAAACTCTGCAGAAAATTTATCTGAGGTAAGTTTAGAGTTAGGTGGAAAAAGTCCCGTAGCTGTTTTTGATGATGCTAAACAAGAAAATGCGATTAATGGAATAACTGCTGGAATATTTGGAGCAAGTGGTCAAAGTTGTATAGCTGGTTCAAGGTTGTACTTACAAAAAGGAATTTATTACGAATTTTTAGATAAGTTAGCATCTAGAGCAGAAAAAATTAAAATAGGTGCACCAATGGACTCTGATACTGAAATGGGTCCCTTGAGTAACTTTAAACAATTAGAAGTAATAGAAAAAAATATTAAATTAACTGTTGAACAAGGTGGAAAAATTAAATGCGGTGGTAAAAGACATCCTTTTTCAAATGAAGGTTATTATTTTCCTCCAACAATTATCGAGTGTGAAAATCATAATTTACCAGCTGCTGAGAACGAACTTTTCGGCCCTGTATTATCAGTCATGAAATTTGATACTGAAAAAGAAGTAATAGAATTAATGAACGACAACCAATATGGACTATCTTCAGGTGTTTATACTAGTGATCTTGCAAGAGGAATGAGGGTATCTAATGCTATCCGAGCTGGAATAACATTTGTAAATACTTATAGATTAATTTCACCATCAGCTCCTTTTGGAGGTATTAAGGATAGTGGATATGGTAAAGAAGCAGGAATTGAGTCTATAAAAGACTATACAAGAGTAAAAACAACTTGGTTCTACACTTCTGATGAACCTTCTCTAGATCCCTTCTCTATAAGATAACTCTTAACATCAATTAAGCTATCTAAAATAGGATAATTTTGTCATTGAATATTGATTGTATTCATACTTAAATTGCCTTTTATAAATTGTTAACAATAAAGAGGAAGATAATGAGAAAACTATTTATCGCTGCATTTATGTTTGTATCAAGCTTTGGTTCTAATGTAATGGCAGACGGACATTCTATTAAAATGGGGATCATTCTAGGATTTACGGGTCCTATTGAATCTCTAACTCCAGCTATGGCTGCATCTGCAGAGCTTGCATTTAAAGAAGCTTCAGATTCAGGTTCATTACTTGGTGGAAAAAAAATTGAAGCAATGAGAGCAGATTCAACTTGTGTTGACTCAGCGGCAGCAACAGCAGCAGCCGAAGGGTTAATATCAGGTGGTGTAGCTGCGATTATGGGAGCTGACTGTTCAGGTGTAACGGGTGCTATTGCAACAAATGTTGCTGTACCAAATGGTGTAGTAATGATTTCACCTTCAGCAACTTCTCCAGGATTAACAACTCTAGATGATAATGGATATTTCTTTAGAACTGCTCCATCAGATGCTAGAGGTGGTCAAATCTTAGCTGATATTACTAAAGACAGAAAAGTAAAAAGTGTTGCAATTACTTATACTAACAATGACTATGGAAAAGGTTTAGCTGACGTTTATAAAGCAGCAGTTGAAGCTCATGGTATTAAAGTTACAACTGTAACTGCTCACGAAGATGGTAAAGCAGATTACTCATCAGAAGTAGCAACTCTTGCTTCTGCTGGTGGTGATGCTGTAGCAGTTATTGGTTATCTTGACCAAGGAGGAAAAGGAATTATTCAAGCTTCTTTAGACTCTGGTGCATTTGATACGTTCGTTTTATCAGATGGTATGATTGGTCAATCTTTGGTTGATGCATTTGGAAAAGATTTAAGTAAATCATTTGGATCATTGCCAGGTTCTACTGGTAAAGGTGCAGGTATATTTGCTGAAGTTGCAAAAGCTGGAGGTGTAGAAGCTTCTGGTCCTTATACAGGTGAATCTTACGATGCAGCTGCTTTAATCGTTCTTGCAATGCAAGCAGGTAACTCTGCTGACAGAGCATCAATTGCAAAAAATGTAATGGATGTTGCTAACGCTCCTGGAACTAAAATTTATCCAGGTGAACTTAAGAAAGGTTTAGATTTATTAGCAAAAGGTAAAAAGATAAATTACGAAGGTGCTACTGGAGTAACTTTTACTAGTGTTGGTGAAGCAGAAGGTTCTTTCTTAGAACAAGAAGTTAAAGGCGGAAAATTCAAAACTAAAAAACAAAGATAATTTTCTATCTTAATTCAAAAAACCCCAGTAATTTAATTACTGGGGTTTTTTTTTGAATCAGCTCTTATTGTAGATAGAGCTATGATAATTAGAAAAATCAAACATATTAAATTCATAGTTTTCCAGCTAGTTAAGCTTAGAAACACCCCAGCAGACAAACTTGCTGCTGCTTGTATAGTATAAACGATCAAATCATTATACCCTTGAGCTCTGAATTTTTCCTCTTCTCTGTAACACAAAACAAGTAAACTTGTTCCTGAAATGAATAAAAAATTCCAACCTAGCCCCAGAAAAATAAGAGCAATCAAATAATTAATAAAGTTTTGTTCAAATAAACTAGTAATAATTGTGACTAAAAACAATAAAACTCCCATATACATAATTTTACTATGACCAAACCTTTTAATTAAATTTCCAGTAACTAGTGAAGGTAAAAACATGGCTGCTATATGAAGCTGAATAACAAATCCAGTCTTGGATAAGCTTATTTTCTCCATCAAGTGCATACTTATAGGTGTGGCTGTCATTAAAAAAGTCATAACAGCATAGGCAAAAGCTGACGCTACAAGTGCCTGTAGAAATCTTGGTTGTGACATAAGTTCGAAAAAACTTCTTCCAGTTTTATATTGATTGTTTGAAGTCTTTATAGGTTCCTGAAAAAAAAATAAAAATATTGTTGATGAAATAGATAATGCTGCAAGAGCAAAATAAGACCCTGCATACATATGATTTGAGATAAGTCCTTTAGAAATATTTGCAATGTTTGGACCAATAAATGCTGAACCTATTCCCGCTAACAAAATAATAGAAATTGCTTTTGGTGCATAGTCCTTATCCACAACCTCGACTGCTGCAAAACGATATTGATGACTAAAAGCTATTCCTCCACCAATTAAAAAACATCCTAAATTATATAAGACAAAGCTTTCTACTATTATAGAGTATGCAGTTAAAATAGATGCAAAACATGTACCTATTGATGCATAAATAAATCCTAATTTTCGTCCAATTATACTCATTAACTTTGCAGCAAAAAAAGCAAATAACGCAATTCCTACTACTGACAAAGCCATTGGAAGAGTTGCTAAAGATTTTATTGGACTAAATTTTGAACCAATTATACCACTTAAAAAAACGGTGACTGGGGCAGCTGTAAAAGCAAAAATCTGGCTTAATATAAGTAACGAAAGATTTTTATTCATTAAAAGAATAAATACTTATCAGCCATATACAAAGCCCAAGCAACAGCAGCACCTAATATAATATATTTCATTACGTTTACTTTATTTCTATTTTTTCAGGAAGTATACCTTTAGGTCGATACCTCATTATAAACAACAATCCTAATCCCATCAGTAAAAATCTGAAATAAGGAACGCTTTCAATTAAATGAGCTTTAAGTGTATTTGTTTCCGGAATTCCAGCAGTGAAAAAGTTTATTAAGAATAATGATATTGGTGCCGCTTCAATCCATAAAAACCAAACAACAAATCCTCCTAAAATTGCTCCAAAATTATTTCCACTTCCTCCAACAATTACCATCACCCAGATCAAAAAAGTATATCTCATAGGTCTATAACTTCCTGGTGTAAATAATCCATCCTGAGTAACCAACATTGCTCCTGCAATACCAACAATTGCTGATCCTAAAATAAAAATTAATAAATGTTGTTTAACAACATTTTTACCCATGGCATTTGCTGCCTCTTCATTATCTCTTATTGCTCTCATCATTCTTCCCCAAGGAGAATAAAGAGCTTTTTGAGTTAAAATTAAAAGAATAATTACTACTACTAAGAATAATCCTGAATAACACAGTTTTACAAATACTGATGAACCTTCAATAACAAGTTGGTTTAAAGCAGCTTGACGATCAGCTAAATTCTCAATTACACTTAATTTTCCTGAATTAAACTTTTCAACTAATTTAATAAACCAATCAGTAGTTTGAAGATCTACTTCATAAGGTGCAGGTCTTTTTAGTCCAATAACGTTTTTGACCCCTCTTGTGAGCCAATCTTCGTGTTTAATAATTGCAATAACAATTTCGGAGATAAGAAGAGTAGCAATAGCTAAATAGTCTGCTCTGAGACCGAGCGCAACTTTTCCAACTATAAAAGCTAAACCACCAGCAAAAAGAGCTCCTACTATCCAAGAAAATACAATTGGTAATCCAAATCCTCCTAGGAAACCAGTTTTAGCAGGATCAACTGCTTCAATAGCTTCTATACCTGGTTCTGCAGAAAATCTAATAAGCAAAATACCTGAAATTATTATTGCAGCTATGCTGTATGTTCTGATTTTTGATTTTTCAAATCTTTTTAAAATAAACCTTATAACTAATACCATTACTACTATGAGCCATAAGGCCATTAAAATATCAAAACCTCCTGCCCTCCAGGCTTCTTGAACAGGATCGACAGATATCAATACTGCAGCTAAACCACCTAAAGCTGTATAACCCATAATTCCAAAATTAATTAAACCAGCATAACCCCATTGAATATTCGCACCCATGGTCATAACTGCAGAAATCAAACAAAGATTAAATATTGATAAGGCTATGTTCCAAGACTGAAATATACCAACCATCAGAATGAGCACCATCATGATGCTGTATGCTGCAATGACGTTTAAATTTTTTCTCACAATACTTTTCCTTTAAATATTCCTGAAGGTCTATAAAGCAAGACAATCACCAAAATTGAAAATGAAACTGCAAATTTATAATCTGTCGAAAGTAATTGAACCAAACCTTCTGGCTCCATACTTTCTGGTAAAACATATATAAAAAATTTTTTATACGCGTATGTTAATAAAATTTCTGAAAAAGCGATGACATAGCCACCTAAAAATGCACCAAATGGATTTCCAATTCCTCCAACAATTGCAGCTGCAAAAATAGGAAGCATATTATTAAAGTAAGTAAATGGTTTAAAACTTTTATCTAAACCATACAAAGCACCACCAATAGTTGCTAAAATTCCAGCAATTACCCAAGTAACTAAAACTATTTTTTTTGGATCAATACCTGACAATAAAGCAAGATCTTCATTATCAGAATAAGCTTTCATGCTTTTTCCTGTTTTAGTTCTATTTAAAAACCAAAACAATAAAGAAACTAAAACTATTGTTACAAAAATAGTTATTACCTGAGTTGATTTCAATGCTAGCCCCTCGTTTAAACCAGTCATCTCTTTAAATTCTCGTGCTTTAATAATAAATTTTTCTCCATCAAAAAATCTTCTGTCACTAGGTCCAATTATTATTCTTACCACAGCTTGAGTTACAAACATTACACCTATACTTACCATTGCAAATTGAACTGGGGGGCTTTTTTGATGTCTATAATATTTGAAGACAAATTTATCTATTAGAAGCATGTAAAGAATCATAAAAATAATTCCAAATGGGATAGCTAATAAAGCAGTAGGCAAAACACCTAAAGAGACTCCTAATGATTGAAAATACCATGTAAATAAAATCGTTGCCATGGTTCCAAAAGACATCATGTCACCAGTTGCAAAGTTTGCAAATCGTAAAATTCCATAGATAAGTGTTACAAATATTGCACCCAGCGCCAACTGAGAACCATAAGTTAATGCAGGAATAAAAATATAATTTAATAAAAGAATTATTGCATTTAAAAAATCCATATTACCCTCCTAAAAAAGAGCTTCTTACTCTTGGATCGTCTAATAATTCTTTTCCAGTTCCTGAATAACGATTTTCTCCAGTAACCAGAACGTAGCCCCTATCTGAAATGCTTAATGCTTGTTTTGCATTTTGCTCTACCATTAAGATTGCAACGTTTGTTCTTTTTACTTTTACAATGTGATCAAATAATTCATCCATCACAATTGGTGATACTCCAGCAGTTGGCTCATCTAACATTAAAACTGTAGGTTTAATCATTAAAGCTCGACCAAGAGCCACTTGTTGTCTTTGACCACCGGAAAGTTCACCAACCATTTGATTTCTTTTTTCTCTTAAAATTGGAAACAGTTCATAAATTTCCTCAATTATATTTTTAATTTCATACTCAACAAGAAATGCACCCATTTCTAAATTTTCTTCAACAGTCATCCCTGCAAAAACATTTTTAGTCTGTGGAACAAAAGAGATGCCTTGTTTAACTCTATCTTGGGGAGATAATTTTGAAATATCATTACCATCAATTTTTACTGATCCTGATTTTAAATTAAGCAAACCCAACATTGCTTTCATAGCAGTTGATTTGCCAGCACCATTGGGACCCAGAATAGAAACTATTTCACCCTTATTTACACTTACAGAACAAGAACTAATGATGTCAGGACCATTACCATAACCACCTGTCATTTCTATTCCTTCAAAATATGCCATTAGTTTGTACCCTTTAATTTTGATCCTCTGCCAAGATAACTTTCAATAACCTTTTCATCTTTTTTTGCTTCTTCAACACTTCCTTCAAATAATACTGATCCCTCGGCCATTACAATAACTGGATCACACAATCTTCCAATAAAATCCATGTCATGTTCAATCATACAAAAAGTATAACCTTTTTCTTTATTTAGCTTTTCGATTGCAGTGCCGAGATCTTTTAATAAAGTTCTGTTAACACCAGCCCCCACTTCATCCAATAATACTAATTTTGCATCAACCATCATGGTTCTTCCAAGTTCTAATAATTTCTTTTGTCCACCTGAAAGATTTCCAGCAAGTTCGTTCGATAAATGCCCTAGGTTTAAAAATTCAACTACATCTTTTGCTTTTTCTTTAACGACAGCTTCTTCTTGTGCAACTAAACCTGGTTTAAATAATGCGGTCATTATTTTTTCCCCAGATTGATTTCCGGGAACCATCATTAAATTTTCTAAAACAGATAAATTTGAAAACTCATGTGCAATTTGAAATGTTCTTAACAAACCTTTAGAAAATAATTCATAAGATGGAACATCAGTAATATTTTCCTCATCAAAAGTTACACTTCCGCCTGATGATTTTAAATTTCCAGCGATTAAATTAAATAAAGTTGTTTTACCAGATCCATTAGGTCCAATGATTCCTGTAATTGTTCCTCTTTTTACTTTAATTGAACAGTCTGAAACAGCAGCTAATCCCCCAAAATATTTACTTAAGTTATTTATCTCTAAAATATTTTCAGACATTAGATTTATTTATTTAATCTTCGATGAATACTATTTAACGTTTTTTCTAGAGATTTATAAAATCCAGCTTTTGTCAATTCTTTAACACCTTGTTCATTTAATCCTTTAGGTGTTTGAGATTCTTTAACTAAATTTTTTAAATTTTCTTTTGAATTTTCTACAGCATCTTGAGACAAAGCCAAAAACAGAGATGTGATATATTTTTGAGCATTATTTCTTTTAACTCCTTTTTTTACCAACCAATCAGTCATCACTCTCAATACTTCATAAAAAGGTGCCATCATTCCTGAAGTTGACCAAAAATTGATAGAAGATTTTTCATTTTTAATTTCTACTGTTGTTCCTAATTTATTGAAAAATGCTTTTACTTTGGGATGAGGAGGACAAATAGGTACAGGACCTTTTTTTAATGAAATTGGAGGTAAAGGTATTGCCCTTACAATTTTTGCTTTTACTTTAATTGCTTTTTTTAATTGTGACAAAGTTATAGTCGAGATAAAGCTAACAATGATTTGTTTAGATTTAAATTTTAAATCTTTTATAATTTTTTCTCCAACAGTTGGGGTCACAGATAAAAATACCCAATTAGACTGATCTACAATTTGTTGATTATCTTTAGCAATTACAATTTTTTTAAACTTTCTTTTTAAACCTTGTGCTATTTTTTTATTTCTTGGTGAAATAATTATTTTTTTATATGAAGTATTTGATTTACATATTCCAGTAATTACTGAAGATGCAATTTTTCCTGTACCGATAAAACCTAAAATCATAATTTCGGTTACTTTATATTGATTATATTGAATTAATTAACAAAAAAAGAACCTCGAATTCTGAGCAATTCTCTGCTTAATTCCTTATTTTCTTTGAACGGCTTTCTACCATGTAGCCAGAAATAATTATTTGCAATGACAGAGTGTCCAACAGGCAATTTTGTTATTATTTTATTTTTACTCTCCTCTAGTCCATCAGATAATCTTTGTAAAAAATTTCCTTGTTCCATATTTTGGGGTTCAGGAAATTGATCTATGTAAGAAATTGTTGGTCTACCTTCATTGTCAGCAGAAAAAACAGGGTGTTCAACTTTATAATCAATATTTTTACTTTTTGGTGATCCCCAAACAAAATTCTGCTTTCCTACTGGATCGTTAAACAAGTCCTCACAATGTTCCCAATCATCAAGGTGTAACATTGCAGTTTCACCACCCTCTACATTTTGTTCATCAATTTTTGTCATTATTAACCAATCAGTAATATCCTTCACATAAGTTCCATCTGTATGAAGATCCATATTTCTATAAGCCTTTCTTAAATATGAGTCGCTTGTATCCTCGTGTTTTACATGAAAACGAGCATAATATTTTCCTGCCATTGCATCATGATTTGGTACGCCAATAAGATGAGCTATTGCAGTTGATAACTTAACTAAAAAAGTATCATTTATTTTTGCAGTTATATTTTTTGGTCCTATTATAAAACAACCGGTTGATCTATCTCTGATGATTGAATTCATTAATTCACTTAATTTATTATTTGTTAAATCGTCTAAACTTTTTGCTAAAGTAAATCTTGTAAATGGTTTTAGCTCTAATGCTGTTAAATCAAATTTGTTAAAAGGAAAAATTAATTTATCTATAATGTCGTTTTCTAAACTAATCTTAACAATTCTATTTGATTGGTCGTGATCTTGAATATCTATACCAGTAATTTTTTGCATTCTAAATTTTATTTTACCTCATTTTATAAATCAATCTAATCAGATATAATTATTAAGTATTGCCATACAAATAGCTGAGAAAATTGTAGGATAAACAAAGTTTTTCTTTGAAATAAAAAAAACAACTAAAGATAACAGTACAACAAGAAATCTACTTGAATAACTAGCATCTACTAAAACACCAGCAGGAAAAATTATAGTTCTAGCTATTAGTGCTGCTAATGTTGCATAAGCTAAACAATTAAACCACTTAAAAAGTTTAGAGGTTTCTTTTATACCTTCAGATGTAAGAGCTCCCAAAAATCTTGACAAAAATGTTGCTAGGGACGTAACAAGGATTGCGTAAACGATGCTAGCTGACACTGTGCTCTCCTACTAGATAAGCTATGGTTCCACCAATTACGCCTGCTAACAAAATTGACCACTCTGGTGAAAATAAATAAATAATTGGTCCCAATATAGTTCCAAGCAAAACTGATAGAGTTACCGGTATAGTCTTAGATGCCCCAACCATCATGCATAAAAAATAAACTGGATTAAGAATTGCTAATCCAATCATCATATCTTTATTCAAATATTCTGAAAAAGAGAAACCTATAAATGTTCCGATAACCGATACACTTACGGTTGCACTTCCAATACCAATCCAATAATCAATTCTGTATTCTTTTGGAATTTTTTTGTAATTACTTTTCATGATTAGCCAAGCAGAAACAGCAATGAAATGACAAGAAAAGTAATACTTCCACTTAGGTTGACTTTTGTGCATCATTAACGGGAATAAGGATACAGCCATAGGGTAAAGTCTTGCGTTAACAAACCAAACCGCCAAAAAAATATTTAACAAAGATGCTCCAATTAACATGGACTCAGCCATTACTAATGAGCCTGGTAAAGCATAAGTTAAAACAGTTGAAAAAATACTTTCCTGAATATTAAAACCTAAATTTTTAAATAAAGCTCCAATAGCTATAAAACAACAAGTTAGAGCAATTGCAGGACTGTCGTGCGTAAATATAGATCTATATCCTTTGAGGAAAAAATTTTTATTGATCATTATCCACCTAGGAACAGTCTACCAACATCAGGGTTTTGAAGTAAATCGTCTCCTTTACCTGCTATTGCAGTTTGCCCAGATACTAAAACGTATCCTATATCTGCAAACTCCAATCCTTTTTTGGCGTTTTGCTCAACTAGAATGATAGTTTTTTTTTCATTTTGTTGAAGATCTCCTAAAATTTCAAAAACCATATCAATATATCTTGGTTCCAAACCAATTGAGGGTTCATCAACAAGTAATACTGATGGTTTCATCACTAAAGCTCTTGATATTTCCAATAATCTTCTTTCCCCGCCAGATAATACTTTTGCGGGTTGACTTCTTCTATTTCTTAGCCTTTCATATTTTTCTAATATTCTCTCTGCTTCTTCAAAAGACTCCTCTGTTTTATCTTTTATGTAACCACCCATCAGTAAGTTTTCCTCTACTGTCATATCTGGAAAGACAGAGTTGTCTTGTAAAATATATGCAATTCCAACTGACTTTAATTTTTCAGCTGGTGTTAGATTTGTAATTTCTTTACCATCTATTTCTATTTGGCCTGAAAAAATATTTGTAAACCCATATATCGAATGAAGTATTGTAGATTTACCTGCTCCATTCGGTCCAATCAAACATAATGATTGAGCCTTATTTACAAACAAGTCAAAATTATGCAGAATTTCCATTTTTCCATATCCAGCATTTAAATCTTTAATTGTTAAATGTATTTCATCTGGAGATAGCTTTTTTAAATCTTCTGGTGTCGGCGCTTTACCTAAAACTTCATATTGATTTGACATTATTGCGCTCCTAAATATGCGTCGACAACTCGCTTATCGTTTTTAATTTCATCTGGCGATCCGTTTGCCAACATCTTACCATGAGCTAGACAAAAAATATTTTCTGCTAATTGCATTATTACTCTCATATTGTGTTCTATGACTAATAGAGTAATTCCAAAATCTTGGTTTACTTTAATTAATCTATCTATAATTCCATTAATTAAGGTTGGATTAATTCCAGCTGTAGGCTCATCTAACAGTAGCATCTCTGGTTCATTCATCAACGCCATTGCCAGTTCTAATAATTTTTGCTGACCAAAAGATAAATCTCCTGCTCTAAGTTTTCTTTTTTGATATAATCCAACAAAATTCAATAAATTTTCTGCTTTTTCTGTTAATTCTTGGGGTATTTTTGAAAATAATTTAAACATACTTTCATCACTTCCTTTGTGACTGATAAGCATGTTGTCTATACAATTTAATTTTCCATAAATTCTTGTTTGTTGAAATGTTCTTAATAAACCTAATTTTGCAATAACTGGAACTGGTAATTCAGAAACTTCTTTTCCATTAAACTTAATTGAGCCTTGGTCAATTGGATAAGTTCCAACAATTGAATTGAATAATGTTGTTTTTCCAGAGCCATTTGGACCAATAAGACCAACAATTTTTCCTTTCTCAACTGACATAGAAATATCAACATTAGCTTTTACTCCTCCAAAAGATTTACTGACATTATTTACTTCAAGAATACTCATTTTATCTCTACCTGCGCCTTTCGGTCTGCTTCATCTACAACTTCACCAAATTTCTCAGGATATTTTTCTCTTAACCATCCCATAATTCCCTCTGGAAAATAAATAACAATTACTACAATTAAAACTCCAAGAGCTACATACTGCCATCCTAAGAAGAAAGTCCAAAAACCCTCTTTAAATATATGAAATACTGTTGCGCCAATAACTGGTCCCCATAAAGTTCCTTTGCCACCTAATATTGCCATTAAAACCATGAACACACCCATTTCTCTTCCATCAAATGCTACATCAGTGGAGTCTATGTATCCGACTAAGCCACCCATAATTCCTCCGGCTAAACCACAGAAGAAGGCAGATATCATCCAACCAATTATTTTATATTTCATGGTCTCTATTCCCATGGCTTCTGCCTTATCTTCATTATCTCTAATTGCATTTAAGATTAATTTAAATCTAGTAGTATAAATTGCTTTGACTGCAATGAATGTTAGTACCAAAACTAAGAAGCTTAAAAAATAAAAGAATTCTCCTCTTGCCTCTAAACTTCCTACATTAGGAAAAGGTGGAGTAGTAAAACCTTGTCCTGCACCGATGATTTCAATTCCTCCTGAAATTTCTCCAGCTGCTACACCTAATCCAAGAGTACAGATAGCAAAGTAATGACCCCTTAAACCTAAAATTGCATATCCAATTAAACCAGCGACTATTGTTGGTACAATTGCAGCAACTACTAGTCCAGCTGCCATTCCTTGAAAAAATTGAGCTGGTGTGTGAACAAAAGTTTTTTCACCACCACTTTCAGTCCATTCAGCTAATGGAAAAAACATTCCAACCTGGACTGAGGCACATAAATACATTCCCAATCCATAAAACAAAATATTTCCAAATGTATTATAGCCCATTTCACCTCCTTGAATATTCCAGGTTATTGCAAGAACAATTAAAATACAAAGTATCGATAATTGCACTTTAAATGCAGGGAATATATAGGGAGCTGCTAATCCAAAAATTAATATACCTATGTATAGTATTAAATTATTCTTGTTCATATAAGCTCTTGATTTTATCTCTAAAATTCTGATCTACTGTAAAGTAATGACCATCTTCATCATGAACACTTGATCCTGTGGAATGATATTCATCTAAATGTTTTTTAAATTCATCTATGTCAACTTCAATAGATTTCCCATGATTATCATTAATTTTAACTTTTCTCATTTTAGATACTCTCTTTTTCTAGAAAGTTTAAATCTTCTATAAACTAATATTAAAACTAATAATAAAAACACTGATCCAATTCTAAATTCCGTACCCAAAATATAATCTGCAAATTCCTCAAAAACTCCTAGTCCCATACCTGACATTGCAACACCTGGCAAATTTCCTAATCCTGCAACAATTACAATCATAAAAGATCTGATTGTATAAGGTAGACCCATATAGGGATGAATAGTAAATGTTATTGAAATTAAAGCTCCAGCAACACCGCAAAGGGCAGCATTAATTCCAAATGTTGCAGCATAAACTTTTTCTGTATCAACGCCTAAGATCTTTGCAGCTCTAGCATTTTGAGCTGTAGCTCTAATGGCTCGGCCAAGCTTAGATTTTTTCATATAAATCACTAAGCAAACTGCGAATAAAATGCTTATAAATGCTGAAAATATTTTTGAATTTGGAAGAACAACATTGTTATCAAATAACATGGTTGTTCCATAGCCTGAGTTTGCCAAAACAACATCTGCACCAAATGCAAAGTTCATTAACTGCATGAACAAAATACTTATTCCAAAAGTTGCTAAAATTGAGATAAATAAATCTCTATCTACTACTTTATTAATAACCAGTTTGTAAATCGCTATTCCTACAAAATACATTATGATTGGAGCAACAATAACTCCCCATGCTGGATGAATACCATATAGATACATAAAGTATGCAATGTATCCTCCTAAAATTACTAGATCTCCTTGAGCAATATTAATAATATTCATAACACCCCATTGGAGTGCCATACCATAAGCAATCAATGCAAATAATACTCCTAAAAGAATACCATCCAAGCAAGCTTGAACAGTTATCATTGGGTATTGAAATACAAGAAAATCCATAAACTTTTTTTGGTTTATATAAAAAAAAGCCCCCTATTACTAGGGGGCTTAATTTTTAATTTTTATCTTTCAGACCACTTAGGCACTGGGTGAATTAACTTAGCTGATGCCCACTTTAATGGAGCAACAACTTTGTTTTCACACTTGCCAGCAGCATCACACATTACTTGGAAAAGTACCATTGGCTTATCAACGTTCTGGCCACCAGGTGCAAACTTAATATTTCCATAGAATGTTTGCATGTTAGTATCCGCAAGAGCATCTCTTACTTTCTTTTGATCGAAAGAATTAGCTCTTTCAAATGCATCTTTGAATACCAATAATGCAGCTGAAGATTCTGCAGATTGATATGGTGGATCATATCCAAACTCTTTCTCAAAGTCTGCAGCATAAGTCATTCCATCTTTAAAGAAATCATCTTTATAAGTTAGAGATTTATGCCATTGAGAAGCACAAAGCGCGTACTGAGAGTTTTTACCATGTTGTTTTGATAATTTCGCAGCATCACAGTGCGTCATAGCCAACATTGGAACATCTACTTTCATCTCAGCAATTTGTCTGATTGCAGTTAATGCGCCTTTAGTGTGACCTGATACAACAAGAACATCTGGTTTCATTTGTTTCACTTTAACCAAAGTTGCAGCCATATCATTTAACTCTTTAGGCAGTTTGTCATCAATGATGATCTTAGAACCAGTTCTTTCTGCAGCATCTAAGATACCTAATCTAACGTCCTGTGAAAAAGCATCTTGTTCAAAAGCTTGAGCAATTCTAACCCCTTTTCCACCATTTAACTCAACTGCTGTCTCAATTGCTACATCAAGATATAAGTTCGCTGGAGCTAATACGGCAAATAGATATTTGTAACCTTTAGTAAACAAAGATCTAGAAGCACCATTCGCTTCAACCATTGGAACACCATATTTTTCAGTTACAGGTGCAATCGCTTTTGTCAAACCTGAACTATATGGGCCAAGCATAAACTCAACACCATCTTGTGAAATTAACCTTTCTGCAAGCTGTGCAGCTCTCTTAGGGTTTGACTCATCATCGTAATAGATAATGTCAAACTTATAAGTTTTTCCACCAACTTTAACACCACCCATGCTGTTAATTCTGTCAACGGCCATGTTATAACCATTTTGAGTATGAACACCATTAGATGAGTATTTACCAGTTAGGGAAATAGCAGCACCCAAAATAATTTTGTCACCAACAACTTTTGCAAATGATGCAACTGAAGTTGAGAATAAAATTACTAATGCAGAAACAAAACTTAAAATTATTTTATTTAATCTCATTTTATTTCCTCTTTAATTAATTAATTATGTGATGATTAAATAAAGAAATTTTATTTTATGCAAGTGGCAATAAAGGCCAAATCTAATTAATATTGTTGAGTTACTACAATTATTGCGGCAATAATTACCAAAACACTCGCAGAAATTGTATTAATTGTTTTTGGATTAGCAGTTATCCACTTTATTAATTTTTGTGCGAGCATTGCATAGCCAATCAAAGATAAAAAATCTAAAACTATGTAAGTTGTAATTAAAATTACAAATTGAACCACTAAATTAGAATTAAAGTCAATAAATTGAGGAAAAATAAAAGGAAAAAACATCCAAGCCTTAGGACTTGTACCAGCAACTAAAAAACCATCTCTAAAAAAAGATAATTTACTTTTTTCAATTTCTCCTTCATTTGAAATACTTTTTGGTCGAGATTTATAAATATCATAGGCTAAATATAATAAATAAACTATTCCAATCCATTTAAACGCTTTAAGTATGTTTGAATTTTCTGAAAAAAAAGATCCAATAACAAAAATAACTAAAGTTGCCTGGATCAAATTTGCAGTTACATCACCTAAAGCAGACCATACACATTTTCCGACACCGTAATTCATTGAATAAGAGATAATTACAATCCTTGGAGTTCCAGGCGTAATAAATAAAAAAATAATTATCTGTAGATAAAGTATAAAATCTAGGGGGAGCATAAAAAAAGATAGTCCTTAAAAACCGGGAGCTAAAGATGGCTAAGAAGGACTATCTAATACATAATATCAGAGGCTAAAAAAAATGCATTAAATATTTTTTTCAAATATAAAGGATTTATGAAAAAAAAAGGTCACAGGCCGATTACTAAAGTCAAAAATCCAGAGCCCAAAATAGACGATCCGGATTGGATCATATGGGCAGCTTGGGCAGATCGCATAACTTTTGAGGAAATTGAAAAAAGAACTGGGAAGCGAGAATCCGATGTTATAAAAATAATGCGAAGATCACTTAAGCCATCATCTTTCAGATTGTGGAGAAAAAGAGTAAATCAAAAAAGCATAAAACATCGAAAAAAGTTTGAATACTCTCGAAAAGAAATAACTAGTAAAATTAAAAAAGGTGATTATCTATAGCTCATGAAAAAAATTACCATGTATACTGGTCCGCTTTGTAATTATTGTGAGGCAGCAAAAAGATTATTAGCTAGAAATAACGCGCCTTATAATGAAATTGATATTTCAAAAGTAGCAGGAGCAGTTGATGAAATGATTAAAAAAGCAAATGGTAAAAGAACAATTCCACAAATTTTTTTTGATGACCAGCATATTGGTGGTTACGATGAAGTAAGAGCGTTAGAAAAAGAAAATAAACTCCAAGATCTTTTAAACAATTAACCTTAAATAACCTATTCTTTTGGTTTAAAAACTAAGCAGATTCCATTGTTACAGAATCTTTTTCCTGTAGGTTCAGGTCCGTCATCAAATATATGACCATGATGTCCTCCACATTTTTTACAATGATACTCTGTTCTTGCATAACCTATGTGATGATCAGTTTTAGTTTCAAATACATCTGGTAAAGACTCATAAAAAGAAGGCCACCCTGATCCACTTTCATATTTTGTTTTTGACTCAAACAATTTTTCTCCGCAATTTGCACAATGAAAACTTCCTTCTCTTTTTTCATGATTAAGTTCACTTGAACCTGCACGCTCTGTTCCTTCTTCAAACAGTATTAATTTTTGCTCTGCAGTTAAATTTGGATTTATTTTTTTTGTCATGATTTTATAAATTTAGCACAAGATTTATGTAAGATTGAATGTAATTTTACTAATTTATTGAAATCTTTATTATAACCACCACCTAAAACACCGCAAAATGGTATTCGCTTAGAAAAAAAGTTTTCAACAATAAGTTCGTCTCTAGATTTGATCCCTTCATCAGATATTTTAAGTTTACCCAATCTATCGTTAAAATGAATATCTACGCCAGCTATGTAGAAAACAAAATCAAAATTTTCTTGATTTAACTCATTTAAATAATGTTTAAGTGTCTTAATGTAAGCATCATCCTCTAAATTATCTTCTAGCTCTACATCTAAGTCACTATTAGATTTTTTGGCTGGATAGTTAGTTTTAGAGTGCATACTGAACGTAAAAACACTTCTATTTTCTCTAAAAATTTCTGAATTTCCATTTCCTTGATGAACATCTAAATCAACAATTAAAATTTTGTTAGCTAAACCACGATTTAGTAAATAGTGTGCAGCAACAGCTACATCATTAAAAACACAGTATCCAGCTCCACCATCATAGTTTGCGTGATGACTGCCTCCAGCAGTATTACATGCTATTCCATAATTAATTGCAAGTTTAGAAGCTAAAACAGTACCACCAGTAGCAACTAACGATCTCTGAACAACACTATCAACAAGTGGAAATCCAATTTTTTTTACTTCCTCTTTACTTAATGTTTTATTTTTAATGTTAGAAATATAATCTTTTGAATGTGCGTAACTCAATGTTTCAAGCGAACAAGCATATGGTTTATGAAACTTAGTAACGATTTTATTTTGGATCAAATAATTAGCCAATTCTCCAAACTTGTTTATAGGAAACTTATGGTCATCTCCAATTTTTGCAAAATAATCTTCATGATTTACAACTGGTAACTCCATGATTACTCTAAAACACGGACTGGCTTTCCATCAACACAGGCTTCTAAACCT
Organism: uncultured Pelagibacteraceae bacterium; assembly: GCA_902588855.1. Taxonomy (GTDB): domain Bacteria; phylum Pseudomonadota; class Alphaproteobacteria; order Pelagibacterales; family Pelagibacteraceae; genus Pelagibacter. The sequence continues at coordinate 29,169 of CACIQS010000003.1, forward strand.
TCAATCATTTGGTTATAAAAAATACTATAATTTTCTGCTGTCACATAACCTATGTGTGGAGTTAACAGAGCATTGGGCAAAAATCTTAATTTATTATTTTCTGGCAAAGGTTCTTTTTCATAAACATCAATACCAGCTCCTGCGATCACATTAGTAGATAAAGCAATTATTAAATCATCTTCATTTACAATTGGTCCTCTAGCAGTATTTATTAGAAATGCAGTTTTTTTCATTTTGTCTAATTCTTTTATAGTTATACAATCTTTATACCTTTCGCCTCCTTGCACATGGATGGAAAGTACATCTGAATTTTTTATTAAATCATCTTTGCTACATGGTAATACATCTAGCTCTTTACATTTATCTAAACTTAAATTTTCACTCCAAGCCATAACCTGCATTCCAAAAGCTTTTCCAATTTTTGCAACTTCACTTCCCACTCTACCCAATCCAATTAATCCTAATATTTTTCCTTTTAACTCAACGCCAATAGTAGTTTGCCAATATCCTTGATACATATTATCAAACTCTTCTTTAAAGTTTCTAGCTAAACCAAGAATTAATGCCCAAGTTAATTCTGGTGTAGGATTAATATTAATCTCTGTTCCACAAACTAAAATTTTTCTTTTTTTAGCAGCTTCTAAGTCAATAGATCTATTTCTAAGTCCACTAGTGATAACAAACTTTAAATCACTCAAGTTATCAATAAGATTTTTTGTGATTGGAGTTCTTTCTCTCATTATCAAAAGAGCTTCAAAATCAGCTAATTGTTCAATAGCATCTGCTTCGTCTAAAAAAGGTTCACTGAATATCTTAAACTCATACTTTCCAGATAATTTTTCTAAATCAACAAATTGTTGAGCAACATTTTGATAATCATCTAATATAGCAACTTTAAGCATTTTTAACTTTCTTATTTGATAACAATATTCCTGTTACAATAAAACAGGCGCCTAAAATATGATAAAACATAAATTTTTCACTAAAAAAAATCATAGCCATTATTGCGCTTAAAATTGGCATAAGGTGCAAAAAAACACCTGATCGATTAGCACCTATCATTGAAATTCCTTTTATCCATAAAAGAAAAGATGCCAAACCAGGAAATAAAACTACGTAGGATAAAATTAATATAAATGGTAATTCTAAATTAATCCTAAATCCAATTTGATATTCAATAAAATAAATTGGTATTAAAAATATTAAACCAAAAGTTATTACTACTTGAAGCAAAGATAATTGAGTTAATTCATATTTTTTTCCTTTTAACAATGTAGAATATAAAGCCCAAGAGAACATTGCGATAACCATTGTTATGTCACCTTTATTAAAATCTAAATTCATTAATATCTCAATGTTTGCTTTTGTAATGATCATAATCACACCTACAAAAGAAAACACTACTCCTATGATTTGAAATATATTTGTCTTTTCAATTTTTAAAATTGATGAAAACAACATTATCATTACAGGTATAGTTGAAATCATTAAAACCCCACTAATCACTTGAGTAAAATTTAAAGAATAATAAACAATTGAATTAAATACCGTAATACTGGTAACTCCCAATACAATAAAAAGCTTATAGTTTTTAATTATGTAATTTCTTTTCTCTAATATTTCAGGAATTGTAAAAGGTGCTAAAATTAACCAAGCAAAAAACCATCGATAAAAATTTAGTGAAAATGGTGGAACTTCATAAAAACTTGCAAGTTTTCCAACAACAAAATTTCCTGCCCAAAATGTTACAGTTAAAAATAGATATAAATAAGCTAAAAAATTATTATCTTTAGTCACTTAACTAAATCTAAGCGAGCTATATGGTTTTAAGTCTAGGTTTGTATTTTCGTTCGCTATCATTCCTGAAACAATCTTTCCAGAAATTGGGCCTAAAGTCCATCCTAAATGATGATGTCCAAAACAATAATAAACATTTTTATAATTTTTTGATGGTCCCATAACAGGCAAAAAGTCTGGTAAAGTCGGTCTAAATCCTAACCATTCATCCTCATGTTCGGGTAAATCACCAAGCATATATTTTGCATTATTAATTAAATTTTTAACTCTAGATTTAGACAAAGGATTATCTAATCCACCAAATTCAACTGTTCCAACTACTCTCAATCCTTGTTCCATTGGTGTAATTCCAAATCCACGGTTTGAAAATATTACAGGTCGACTTAATAAATGATCACAGTTTTTAAAATGAACATGGTATCCTCTTTCTGTATCTAGAGGAATTTGTTCATCTAGATTATCGGTTAATTTTTTTGAAAATGCACCACAAGCAATTACTGCTTTATCAAACAAATAGCTTTGTGTATCAGTTTTAAAAATAGGTTTTTCATTATCAAATTTAATATCTTTAATATTAACTTTGTTAAACTTTCCGCCTTTTTGTAAAAATAAATCAAATAATTTTAAAAGAATTCTTTTTGGATTTCGAGCATGCCTTGCATAAGGATAATAAACGCCTGCATGATAAAAAGGTTTTATATGAGGTTCTAGATCATGAATTTCATCTTTATTTACTAATTGTTGCTTTACACCTAATTCATCTCTAACTCTAATTTCTAATTCTCTACTTTTTAGATCTTTATCATTCCAGATATAAAGTATTCCTTTGTTTTCTACCAAACCTTGTAGATCTATTTCATCAAATAATTCATCATAAGCTGGCAAAGCTAAATCTAAAATTTGATGCATATTTTTTGCAGTATGCATCATCTTACTTTTGGTGGTGTTCATAATGAATTTCATAAACCAGGGAATCATTTTTGGAACATAATTCCATTTTAAAGCAAGAGGACCTGTTGAGCTTAATAACATAGATGGTACATCTGCTAAGACATCAGTTCTATTTAGGGAAAGTGAAGCATAAGGTGAGAAATGTCCTGCATTTCCATAAGATGCAGCTTGACTGCCTGGATTATCTCTATCGAATATCGTTACATTAAATCCTTTTTTTTGAAGGAATAGTGCATTTGATACACCTTGAATTCCTGCTCCAACTATACCAACCTTAATGTTCCTATTCATGTGAATGTTATACAATTAAAAAATAAAATTTTCATAGTGACAAATTATGCTTAATCTAACTTAATAATTTAAGCAATCATCTGTTTATGATTTATCTTTGCACTGAGAACAATACCAAACCCGATCATAGTTGCTAACATGGAGGAACCTCCATAGGACATTATTGGCAATGGAGAACCTACAATTGGTAATAAACCTAAAACCATTGACAGATTTACAACAATATAAATGAATATTGCAAAAGCAAATCCAAAACAGAACAATCTTGAAAAATTACTTCTTGAGATAGCTCCAATTCTCAAAATCCTGATAATAATAATTGAATACAAAATTAACAACGCTACTGATCCTATAAATCCAAACTCTTCAGAAAATAAAGTAAATATAAAGTCGGTATGCTTCTCTGGTAAAAAATCCAAATAACTTTGAGTGCCTTTTAAAAAACCTTTACCATCTAAACCTCCAGAACCGATTGCTATTTTTGACTGAATTATCTGATAACCAGCACCCAGTGGATCTCTATCAGGATCTAAAAAGGTCAATATTCTTAACTTTTGGTAGGGCTTTAAGAAAGAAATTACAAAAGGTAATGATATTAAGAATACTATAAAAGAATATATAAAATATTTTATCTTAACACCTCCCAACCACAGAACAATTAATCCACTAGCTGCGATCAGAATTGAAGTTCCCAAATCAGGTTGTGAGAGCACCATAATAATTGGTATTAAAATTATAGTTACAACAGTCATAATGCTTGTAATTGAATTTACATTTTCAATTTTGATCCTATGATAATATTTTGCTAAGCAAAGTATAATTGCTATCTTCATTAGCTCAGATGGCTGTAAATTAAACAAATATAAATCCATCCATCTTCTTGAACCTGAAGACATTATTCCAAAAAAAGAAACATAAATTAATAAAAGAATCACAGCAAAATAAAACAAGTATGATAATTTATGCCACCATTTGATATTAAAGAAAGCAATGAAAATCATTAAAGGAAAAAAAAATATGATTTTGCTAAAATGACTTTTTGTATGAAAAAGAATTTCACCACCATCTGTTGAATACATAACAAATAAACTTAATATTGAAAGTAGAAGTACACTTGTCAGCAAAATATAATCTAATTCTTTAACTTTTTGCCAAAAAGTAAGTTCGTTATTTAATCTATCATGTTGAAACATTAAATTTTTATTTCCTCAAAGTTTTTTTGTTTATTTCTTAAATCGTTTCTATCTATAATTAATTTAAACAATTCTTTTGCTATTGGCGCTGCAGTTCTACTTCCCGAACCACCATGCTCAATTATAATGCTTAGTGCATACCTAGGATTAATATACGGACCGTAGGCGATATATAATGCATGATCACGATCTTTATAAGGAATTTGTTCGATTTTTAAATCAAGTTCTCTTTCTCGCATACTAATTCTCTTGACCTGTGCGGTACCAGTTTTGCCTGCAAATTGGTATTTTGGATCATCTATTCTAGATTTGTACGAGGTTCCATATAATTCATTGGTAGAACTAAACATGGCCTCTTGAACAATTTTTATATTTCTGGGATCTTTAAACAATTTCTTTTCTTGACTATGCAAAGTTTCTTCTTTTAATTTTCTTTTTATTTCCTCAATTGGCATAGGATTATTATCAACAATTATTCTTGGTTTTATTGAGTAGCCTCCATTAGCAATCTGCGCTGTCATAAGACATAGTTGAAGAGGAGTTGTTTGCGTGTAACCTTGACCTATTCCAGTTATTAATGTTTCACCAAGAACCCACCCTTTTCCAAGATTATTTTTTTTCCATTTAGTGTTTGGAAATAAACCTGATTTTTCAAAATCAAAATAATCTCCTAATACTTTTTTACCTAGACCAAATTTTTCAGCTGTAACATTTAGTCGATCTACACCCAGTAATCTTGCAACTTCATAAAAATAAGTATCACATGATTGTTTCATTGCATTTTTTAAACTTACAAATCCATGACCCTTTTCTTTCCAGCAATGAAATGTCTGTCCGTAGAGCTCTATCTTTCCAGTACATTTAACTTTAAAACTTGGGCTAACAATTTTATTTTCTAAAGCAGACAAAGCTACAATTGGTTTTATTGTAGAACCTGGCGAATAAAGTCCTGAAAGTGTTTTATTTACAAGAGGTTTTAATGGATTGTTTCTAATTAACGCCCAATCATCATTACTTATACCAAACAAAAATTTGTTTGGATCATAAGAAGGAGAAGAGTACATAGCAATAATATCGCCTGTATAAATATCCATAACACTAATAGAGCCTGCTCGATCATTTAAAAGTTTTCCACAAGCCTTTTGGACTTCAGTATCAACTGTTAATCTTACTCTTAAACCTTGTTTACCTTTTTGATGTTCTAGTTGATTAATTCTTTTTCCATAAGCATTAACTTCATATCTTTGGATTGCATTCGTTCCAATCAGATAGTTTTCTAAAGTTTTTTCTAATCCCAATTTTCCAATTTTCATTCCTGGAACAAATCTTTCTTGTACTGTTTCATTAGCAAGAATTTCTTCTTCGTTTGGTTGGCTGACATATCCTAAAATATGTGTATAAACTTCACTAAAGGGGTAATTTCTTGAAATAGTCATAACTGGCTTAACACCAACCAAGTCATATAAATAATTATTTATTTTTAAAAAATCACTCCAAGATAAATTCTCAGAGACAATAATACTTTCCCAAGGTTTTAATTTATTTTTTAATTTAACAATTTTTTCTATTTTTTTATCACTTAATTTAAGTAGAGTTTTTAATCGTGTTAACAAATAATTAAAGTTTTCAACTTGTTCAGGAATGATATGAAGTTGATATACTTTTAAATTTCCAGCTATTATATTTCCAAAATAATCAACGATATCTCCCCTTATAGGTGGTAACTTCCATTCTCTAATTCTATTTTTATCTGAGAGAGTAAGATATTTTTTATTTTCATTAACTTGTAGAGAAAAAAGTCTAGCTATAATTCCTGTAAAAATTATTATTTTTGCAGCACCTATAATAAACATACGTCTGTTAATTACGTCTGTTTTTCTAATTCCTGAATTTCCTTTAATCATTCTTTTTAAGTGAAATTTTGCTATTTAAAATATTAAATAATATAAAAAATAATGGGTAAAATAAAAAAGTAAAACCAGAGTTTATCAAGTAGCTCATATAGTCTACTTGATATAAAAATATTAAATCTAAAATTGTTACTTGAATTGAGTTTATAAGTAAAACAGCAACTATAAAAGAAAGCCAATCATTTATAAATTTTGGACTTAATGTAATTTGTCTAATATATGAAGTAATGGCACAAATTAATAAGTAACAAAAGCTGCTTATTCCTATTGGAACACCAATTACTACATCATTAACAATTCCTGCTAAAAAAATTGAAAAATATCCCAAGTAATCTGGATTTCTTAGTGTCCAAAAAAAAATTAAAATGAAAATAAAATTAAATGAAAAATAATCTAATTTTAAATAATTAAAATCAAATTCATTAAACACTGAAAAAAACAAAAGAATAATCGGTAAATATGAGAGGAATGATCTAAAAAATGTACTTTTGTTCAATGAAGCCATTATTGATCCTCACCTATCTTAAATTCTACAATCTTTACAAAACTCAATTGCCCAAAATCAGAAAAAAAAGTTAATTGTTCTGAATTGTTTGTAATTTTACCAACTGGAATACCTGGTTTAAAAATACCACCCAAGCCAGAAGTATACACAACTGCCTCTTTTTCAATCTGATTTTCTTTATACTCATCTTTAGTATATTCAATTATTCCATAATTTTTACCAGTTCCTGAAGCAACAGCTTGCAAAAATGGAGGCTGGATTATTACTGGTATTTTACTATTTAAATCTGACAAGAGAAGAGCTCTTGAATTTGAATAATTTACTTCAATTATCTGACCAACTAAATAGTTTCTATCCATTATTGCCATTCCAATTTTTACATTATCTTTTGAACCTCTATTCAACACAATAGATTTTAAATATGGACTTTCTCTATCAATTATAACTCTGGCAAATATTTCTTCTGAATTGATACTTTCGTCAATCAACTCTCTTAGTCTTTTATTTTCAGTAATTAAAATATTATTTAATACTTTAATCTCATTTGAATTTTCTATTTGAATTAATTTACTCTGATGATTTTCGTATAATTCAAGATGTGATTTAAATTTAGATGTTACCTCTTTAATTTTATTTTCAGGAATTGATGAAATATAAGAAGATCTATAAATTACTTCGTTAATTCCTAATTTTACAAGTTGAATTGGTTTAAAATTTAAATTACTTAAGATTATTATAACTATGGATAAAATGATTAAACTTATAAGCGAAAACTTTTGTTTATCTTTCTTTTTAAAAAAAGCTGATCTTAAGGCAATTACAAAATCATCTCTGCCTTTTACCATCTCTTAATATTCAGATAACATAGTAGAAAAAGTTTCTTCTTGATCCAAAGCTTTACCTGTTCCAACTGCAACACAAGATAATGGATCATCAGCAACGTGTACTGGTAAACCCGTTTCCTTTGAAAATCTTTTATCAATATTTTTTAATAGAGCTCCACCACCTGTTAAAGTAAGGCCCATATCCACTAAGTCAGCAGATAATTCAGGAGGGGTATTTTCCAATGCATCTTTGATTGCATTGACCATTTCTTTCAATATATCATTTAGTGCTTCAGCAGTATCTTCTTCTGTGATGTTTACTTCTTTTGGAGTACCCGATCTTAAATCTCTACCTTTTACTGGATAGGTATTTGTTCCTGTTGGTATAGCTGTTCCCATTTCTTTCTTAATCTTTTCAGCAGTGGTATCTCCTATAAGTAAATTGTATTCTTTTCTCATGTAATTAATTATTGCCGTATCCATCGCATCACCAGCAACTCTTAAAGATTTGGAATAAACTAACCCACCTAGCGACATAACTGCAATCTCACTAGTTCCTCCACCAATATCTACAATCATCGATCCTGTGGCTTCAGAAATTGGAAGGCCAGCTCCAATAGCTGCTGCAATTGGCTCTTCAATTAATTGAACTCTTCTTGCACCTGCGGCTAATGCACTATCTTGAATTGCTTTTCTCTCCACTGGTGTTGAACCTGTTGGAACACAAATCAAAATTCTAGGATTAGCAAATGTGCTACCTTTATGAACTTTTTTTATAAAGTGTTTGATCATCTCTTCTGTAACTATAAAATCTGCAATAACACCATCTCTTAAAGGCCTGATAGCACTTATGTTTCCAGGCGTTCTACCAAGCATAGTTTTAGCTTCATCTCCAACGGCTAAAACATTTTTCTTTCCACCCTGATCAACAATTGCAACAACAGATGGCTCATTAAGAACAACACCTTTTCCTTTTAATACCACTAGTGTATTTGCTGTTCCAAGATCAATAGCCATATCTTGGCTCCAGACTTTTTTAACGCTATCAAATAATCCCATTATATTCCCCTTACTTTTTGGCTTTCTTGCTCCATTGGAGCAGTTTTATCTCGTTTAATTATCATTTTATTTAATGCATTTATGTAAGCATTTGCAGAAGCAACTAAAGTATCAGTGTCTGCTGCTTGACCCACTGTTGTTTTTCCATTTTCCTCTATTTTTACACTTACAGTAGCTTGAGCGTCTGTTCCTTCAGTAACAGCATGTACTTGATAAAGCTGTAAATTTACATCATGAGGATAAAGAGTTTTTATACATTTAAATATTGCATCAACTGGTCCATCTCCAGTTTCTGAAGCTTGTTTTACATCACCGTAAACATCTAAAGTCATCTCTGCTCTTTGTGGTTCACCTGTTCCTGCAAACACTTTTAATGATTTTAAACTAATAGCACTAACTTTGTTATCAGTTATTAAACTATCATCTACTAGAGCAATAATATCTTCGTCATAAACATGTTTTTTCTTGTCTGCTAAAACCTTGAATTTTGCAAACGCATTTCCTACAACGTCATCTGTTAAATCTGGGTAACCTAGACTATTTAATTTATCTTTAAAAGCATGTCTTCCAGAATGTTTACCCATGACTAATGAAGTTTGTTTAACTCCAACACTTTCAGGAGTCATAATTTCATAAGTCTGTCTATTTTTTAACATTCCATCCTGATGAATACCTGCCTCATGTGCGAATGCATTTTTTCCAACAATTGCTTTATTATATTGAACTGGAAATCCAGTTGCATTTGAAACTATTTTTGATGCTTTACTTAACAAAGTTGTGTTAATTCCAGTTTCGTATGGCATCAAATCTGGTCTTGTCTTAATTGCCATAACAACTTCTTCTAATGCAGCATTTCCTGCTCTTTCACCCAAACCATTTATTGTACATTCAATTTGTCTTGCTCCTGCCTGAACACCAGCTAAAGAATTAGCTACAGCTAAACCTAAATCATTGTGACAATGAGTAGATAAAATTGCTTTATCGATATTAGGAACTTTATTTAATAGTGTTTCAATTATTGAAGTAAACTCAGATGGTATTGTGTAACCAACAGTATCGGGAATATTAATTGTTGTTGCTCCATTTTTTATTGCAAGCTCAACTGTTTTGCACATATAATCCATATCTGTTCTTGTGCCGTCTTCGCATGACCACTCAACATCATCAGTAAATGTTCTTGCATAAGAAACATGTTTACCAATTGACTCATAAACGTCCTCGGGTGACATATTTAGTTTATGTTTCATATGTAGTGGGCTTGTAGAAATAAAAGTATGTATTCTAAATCTTGGAGCATGCTTTAAAGCTTCATATGCTCTATCAATATCTTTTACAGAATGTCTAGAAAGTCCTGCGGGAATAGAATTTTTTAAAATTTTACTAACTTCAGAAACAGCTTCAAAATCTCCAGGTGATGCGATTGGAAAACCTGCTTCAATAATATCAATTCCCAACTCATCAAATACCCTAGCAATTTGAATTTTTTCTTCCAAACTCATAGATGCACCTGGTGATTGCTCACCATCACGCATAGTTGTATCGAATATAAAGACTCTATCTTTATCGCTCATAATAAAATATTTAGAAAATCTATAATACAATCTATAAGAGAGATTGCAAAATAATAAGTATGTTTAACTATTATTTTTCGTCCATTTTAGGCAATACAAAAATTAATTATAAATAGACTCAATTTTAGGCATCAAGTGCAAAAGTTCCTTTGTGTATTCATGGGAGGGATGCAAAAATAAATCCTCAGTATTTGAAACTTCACATAACTTACCATCTTTTAAAACTCCAATTCTATCACACATTTGTCTTACAACCGGCAAGTCATGACTGATGAATAATATAGTTAAATTTAATTGTTCTTGAAGATCTTTCAACAAATTTAATATTTGGGCTTGAATACTAACGTCCAGTGCAGATGTAGGTTCATCGCAAACTAAAAGTCTTGGCTGAGTTGCTAAAGCTCGTGCAATCGATATTCTTTGTCTTTGACCACCTGAAAATTCATGGGGATATCTATCTGCAGATTTTTGTATCATTTCAACTGAGTCCAATAAGTCATTTACATAATTATTTAGATCAGAATTAGATATAGATGGATTATGAAGTGTAATAGGTTCGGCAATAATATCTTTGACTTTCAATCTCCCATTTAATGATGAGTACGGATCTTGAAAAATCATTTGTATTTGTTTTCTAAATTTCATTAATTCTGATCTATATTTAATTTTTGTAATACAAGTTTTATCAAAAAATATATCTCCCGACGAAGGTTTGAATAAATTTACTATCATTTTTGCAATAGTAGATTTTCCACTTCCACTTTCACCTACCAATCCAAACGACTCCCCTTCCTTTATTTGAAAAGAAACATTGTTTACAGCTAATACAGAATTTTTAGAACTTTCTGCAAAAAAATTGTCATCAAAACTTTTATTTAGATTTTTAACCTGAACTAAATCTTGGTTACTAATTTCTTTTTTGGTCCATCTATTCAATATTTTGATATTATTTTCTTTATTTTTTTTATTTTCTTTTTCTACTATTACAAATCTTGAAATTTTCTTATTAGTTGGAGGAACTGAACTTACAAGACTTTTGGTATAACTTTGTTGAGGAGTTGTTAATATTTTTTTTGTCTCACCAATTTCTACTAAATTTCCACTTTTCATTACAGCTACGCGGTTAGCTGTTTCTGCTATAACACCCATATCATGTGTGATTAAAATCACAGCCAAGTTTCTTTCTTTTGTTAGTTTTTTAATTAAATCTAAAATCTGTGATTGAATAGATACATCCAAAGCTGTGGTAGGTTCATCAGCAATTAATAATTCTGGTTCACAGCATAATGCTAAAGAAATAACCACTCTTTGTCTCATTCCTCCTGAAAACTGATGAGGATAATCATCAAATCTTTTTTCAGCATCCTTAATACCAACTTCTTTTAATAGATTAATAGATTTATTTTTCGCGTCTTCTTTACTTGACTTAAGATGAGTTTGTATAGTTTCTATTAATTGTTCACCAACAGTTAAGATTGGATTTAAAGATGTTTGTGGATCTTGGAATATTAATCCAATTTTATTTCCTCTGTATTTAACGATACTTTCTGAATTTTCATGAATATTTAAATCTCCCAATATTACTGAACCACTAGAAACTTTCCCTGGCTCGTCAATTAAATTAATTATAGCGTTTCCGACAGTGCTTTTACCAGAGCCAGACTCGCCAACTAAGCCTAAAATTTCACCTTTATTTACGTCAATATTTACATTTTTTGCTGCATAAACAGTCTCTTTACGCATTTTATAATCAACACTTAAATTATTTATTTTTAAAAAGCTCATTTTTTTAATTTTGGATTTAAAGTATCTCTCATCCAGTCTCCTAATAAATTAATTGAAAAAGCTAAAATCACTAAAAAAATTGCTGGAAAAAATGTAATCCACCATTCCCCTGAAAATAAAAAGTCATTACCCAATCTTATTAATGTTCCTAAAGAAGGAGTTGTTGGAGGAACTCCAACTCCCAGAAAACTTAGCGTTGACTCAGCTAAGATTGCAAGAGCTAAACCGATTGTACCAATAACTAAAACTGGTCTCATAATATTTGGCAAAATATGTTTAAACATAATTACTATATTTGAAACACCAATTATTGTTGAGGCAGACACATAGTCTTTATTTTTTTCAACTAGAGTTGCTGCTCTAGATACTCTAGCAAACTGTGGCCATTCAGAAATTCCAATAGCAAATATTAAAACATAGATTGCCATTTCATCATGCATTTCTCTTGAAATAAGTCCTCTTGCTATTCCATCAACTAAGAGTGCCATCAATATACTTGGTACAGTCAATTGAACATCAGTAAGTCTCATCACTACCATTTCATATTTGCCACCAAAATATCCAGCTGTTAATCCTAAACCAACACCTAAAATTAAACTAAATATAATTGCAGCAAAACCAACGATAAGAGATATTCTACATCCGTATAGGATAGTTGATAACATGTCTCTTCCTTGACCATCGGTACCTAAAATAAATTGTGACAAACCATCCTCTGTCCATGATGGTGGAGTAAATGCATCCATCAAAGATAAAGATGATGGATCGAAGGGTGTGTATGGTGTTAAAAATTCAATAAAAAAAGAACAGAAAAAAATTATAAACAAAATAGCTGAAGATATAATCGCAGTAGGTGATTTTATGAAGCTGTGATAAATATCACTATCTTTAATTCTTTCCCATTTAGTTAAATTTAAATTATTATCCACTTGCTGTATCTCCTTTAACTCTAATCCTTGGATCAATAAAATAATATAAAATATCAACTATGAAATTTATCATCACAAAAACAAATGCAATGAAAACTAAATATGCTGACATTATTGGTATATCAACAAACTGAACGGCCTGTATAAACAAGAATCCCATACCAGGCCATTGAAAAACAGTTTCAGTTATTATTGAGAACGCTATTAAAGTTCCTATGTTTATTCCAGCAATAGTAATTACAGGTATAAGACCATTTTTTAGTGCATGTTTGTATTTAATACTATCTTCACTAATTCCACGTGCTCTAGCAAATTTTATATAATCGGTTTGTAAAATTTCCATCATCTCAGCTCTTACTAGTCTGATAATATAAGTCATTTGAAAAAGGCTTAATGTAACTGAAGGAAGAATTATTGCTTTAAGACCTGATACTGTCAAAAAACCTGTTGTCCAAAATCCTAAATCAACTACTTCTCCTCTTCCAAATGATGGCAATACTCCTAAAATTACAGCAAATAAGTAAATAAATAATATACCAATTACAAATGTGGGGAGAGATACTCCTAGCAACGAAACTGCTAAAACAAAGTCACTCAAGAAACCTTTTCTATTTATACCTGTGTAAACTCCTAAAAGTGTTCCAGTAACTAAAGCTATTAAGGCTGAAATTACAACAAGTTCAATTGTAGCTGGTAATCTTTCTACAATTAATTCTGATACAGGTCTCCTCAACTGATAAGAAATACCAAACTCTCCCTTTGATGCATTAACTACAAACCTTGAAAATTGTATGTGTATTGGGTCCATTAGTCCCAATGTTTCTCTTAATTCAGCTCTTTCTTCATCTGAAGTTTCTTCTCCAACCATATTATTTATTGGATCTCCTACAAAATTAAATAAAGAAAATGATACAAAAGCAACAACAAGCATTACCAAAGCTGATTGAAACAGTCTTTTAAAAAAATATTTTATCAATTTTAGAGGAATTAAAATTTACAAGCCCTCTATTAATTTAGAGGACTTGTAATAATTTTTATTTATTTATCACCAAATACTGCAGTTCTAAATAATGGTTCGTTATTTGGTCTTATTGGAACACTAACATTGCTTTTAGATGCCCAAGAAATTACTTGGTGATGTAAAGGAAGATAAGAAATATCATCTTTCACAATTTTCCAAGCTTTAGCAATTGCTGCATTTCTTTTTTCTAAGTCAACTTCACCTTCCATAACTCTAATAGCTGCATCTACTTCAGCATTACTGAAATTTACTCTATTCCAGCTAGCACCTGTTTCATATAAGTAATGGAACACATAATGACTGTCTAAAGTTGGAACTCCCCATCCAAGCATATAAAAGTCACCCTGATTATCTTTTAGTTCTTTGAAATGCTTACTTTTAGTTTGAGCAAATAAATTAACTTTAACACCTACTTTACCTAACATTCCAACAACTGCTGTACAAATAGCCTCATCATTTACATACCTGTCATTAGGACATCTTAATTCAACTTCAAATCCATTAGGATATCCAGCTTCAGCTAATAATTTTTTAGAAGCTTCTGGATCATATGGTAATCTTTTATCGAGTTCAGCTGTATAACCATTTACTCCAGGGAAAGTTATTATACCTGCAGGTTCACTTAAACCTCTCATAACTTTTTTCTTAATCGCTTCGATATCAATTGCCTGATACAGTGCTTGTCTAACCTCTTTTTTCTTAAAAGGATTATCACCAGTGTTACCTGTTCTTAATTTATCAGCAGCCTGATCCATACCTAAAAATATAGTTCTCATTTGAGCGGTACTCTCAACTTTATGGCTTGAGGATCTAGTAATTCTTTTTAAATCTTGAACAGGAGCGTCAGTTACTATGTCGATTTCACCAGATAATAAAGCAGCTACTCTAGTTGCAGCATTTTTAATTGGAAGCAGTTCAATGGTAGTCAAACCTTTATCTTTCATTTCACCCCACCAATGACTATTTCTTTTAAATACAGTTCTAGTGTTTGGCTCTCGCTTAGTTATTTTAAAAGGACCAGTTCCTAAAGCATTTGTCGCTGAAAATGTTTCTTGTCCAGCATCCCAGTTTTGAGGAGATGTAGCAAAATTTTTCTCTGACCAAGCTTTAGACATTATAAAAATATTGGACAATTGATTTAAAAGAATAGGATTAGGTTTACTTGTTGTTATTTTAACAGCATAGTCTCCAACTGCCTCAACATTTGAAACTGTGCTAATATATTCTTTAAAATCAGAAGTTCTTTGTTTTGCTCTTAATATACTAAAGACAACATCAGCAGATGTCATTCCTGAACCATCTGAAAATTTTGCATCCTCTCTTAAAGTAAAGACCCATGTGTTTGGATCAGTTGCTTTCCACTTTGTTGCCAGCGCAGGTCCAATTTTCATATCAAGACCTCTTTGAACAAGTGCTTCGTAAACTTGTCTAGATACCTGTGTTGTAGGACCTTCGTTTTGAGCATGTGGATCTAGTGTAAGACTATCACCTTGCATAGACCACTTAATCGTTTGTGCCGATGCAGAAGAAAATCCAAATACAAGTACCAATGACAATAGTACTTTAACTAATTTTTTAACCTTCATTTTTCACCTCTTTTTTTAATATTTATAAAAAAATTATAAGTGAAAAAAAAAGATTATTACAGATATAAATTGCTAAATAAAATTAACTTTTATCGCTATCAACCAATTTTTTCTTACTAATCCAAGGCATCATGGCTCTTAATTCTGCACCAACTTTTTCTACTGAATGTTCAGCTAATTTTGCTCTGGTTGCTAAGAAATTTTTTTGACCAGTTTTGCATTCATCCATCCATTCTTTTGTAAATTTACCTGATTGGATATCGGCTAAAACTTCTTTCATTCTCTTCTTAGTTTCTTCTTTATTAACAATTCTTGGACCAGATTGATATTCGCCATACTCAGCTGTATTAGAAATAGAATAATTCATATTTGCAATTCCACCTTCATAAATCAAATCAACAATTAATTTTACTTCATGAACTGTTTCGAAATATGCCATCTCTGGTTCATACCCAGCTTCAACTAAAGTTTCGTATCCATTTTTGATTAGCTCAACTAAACCACCACATAATACAGTTTGTTCTCCAAATAAATCTGTTTCAACTTCATCTTTGAAAGTTGTTTCAATTATACCAGATCTTCCTCCACCTACTGCTGAAGCATAGGAAAGAGCCAAATCTCTTGCTTTACCAGATCCATCTTGATGAACTGCAAACAAACATGGAACTCCGCCACCTTTTTCATACTCACTTCTTACTAAGTGACCAGGTCCTTTTGGAGCAACCATAAATACATCTAAATCTTTTCTTGCTTTAATTAAATCATAATGAACATTTAAACCATGTGCAAAAGCTATACTTGTACCTTCCCTTACTCTTTGCTCTATATGATTTTTATAAATTTCTGCTTGTAGTTCATCTGGAGTTAATATCATGACAACATCTGCCCAGGCAGCTGCGTCAGATAAATTCATTACCTTTAAACCTTTAGATTCTGCTTTAGCCACACTAGATGAACCTTCCCTAAGCGCAACAACGATTTCCTTAACACCGCTATCTTTTAAATTAAGTGCATGAGCGTGACCTTGGCTTCCGTAACCAAAAATCGCAATTTTTTTATTTTTAATTAAATTTACATCAGCATCTTTTTCATAAAACATTTTCATAATTTATCTCCTATTAATTAGTTAAAAATTTTTGCACCTCTTGTCATTGCAACTGCCCCTGTTCTTGAAGTGCTTATAAGTCCCAAGGGTTTTAATTTTTTACTCATTTTATCAATTTCTCTTCTAAGTGCTGTTATTTGAATAACTGCAGATGATTTTGTTTCATCCAATACTACTGGGTTAAATTTTTTACAAGCATTTAAACATTTTTCAATTTTATTTTTTTTACCTACAATTTTAAACAAAGCCATCTCTTTAAAAATCACCTCTTTGTCATCTCTTTTAAATTCGCCAACTTTGTGAACAGGTACTAATTTGGTTAATTGCAGTCTAATCTGATCGATTACTTGCGGTGTTCCAGTAGTAACAATTGTTATTCTTGATATATTTTTAACAGCATCAACTTCAGCTACTGCCAAAGATTCAATATTATAGCCTCTACCAGAAAACAAACCAACTACTCTAGCAAGAACTCCAGCTTCGTTATCTACCCATACAACAAATATATAAGTATCTGATTTTTGTTTTATAGATGGAGTGCTATAAGCTGACCTTGATTTTGACATTTTGATTAAACTAATGCTTTGCCTTTTCCTTTTATTTTATTCTCTTCTTGATCGTTTGGTCCTAAGATCATTTGATTATGAGGTTTACCTGAAGGTATCATTGGGAAGCAATTTTCATTTGGATCCACATGACAATCAAAAATAACAGGGCCATTATAGTCAACCATTTCTTGAATTTTTTCATCTAGGTCTGATGGATCATCAGCTTTTATTCCTTTGCAACCATAAGCGTCAGCCATTTTCATAAAATCTGGTAATGCCTCTGAATAACTCTCAGAATAATTCTTTTCATGAAGCAGTTCTTGCCATTGCCTTACCATTCCCATGTACTGATTATTCAAGATAAAAATCTTTATTGGTAAGTTGTATTGAACAGCTGTAGACATCTCTTGCATTGTCATTAAAACAGATGCTTCTCCAGCTATATCTATAACTAATTTTTCTGGGTGAGCTACTTGAACTCCAACAGCTGCGGGTAATCCATAACCCATAGTTCCTAATCCTCCTGAAGTCATCCATCTATTTGGTTTATTAAATTTATAATGTTGAGCAGCCCACATTTGGTGCTGACCTACTTCTGTTGTTACATAAGTATCTTTATTTTTGGTCAACTCATAAAGTCTTTGAACAGCATGCTGAGGTTTTATGCTATCTTCACTATTAACGAAATTCAAAGAATTTTTGTTTCTCCATTTTTGAATTTGTTCCCACCATTTTGCAATATTGGGTTTGTTTGATTTACCATTGCCATTTTTCTTTTTAACAATTGTCTTATTAACTTTATCTATTACTTTTGTTACATCACCTACTATTGCAAGATCTACTTTAATAATTTTATTAATTGAAGATGGATCAATATCGATATGAACTTTTTTTGAATTTGGCGAAAACTCATCAATTTTACCTGTGATACGATCATCAAATCTCGCACCAATGTTTATTAATAAATCACAGTCATGCATTGCATTATTTGCTTCATATGTTCCATGCATTCCTAACATTCCTAAAAACTGATTATCATCTCCTGGATAAGCACCAAGACCTTGTAAGGTTGAAGTAATTGGAAAACCTGTTAATTCAACAAATTTTCTAAGAGCGTCACTTGCTTTTGGTCCCGAGTTAATTACACCCCCGCCACTATAAATTATTGGCTTCTTAGCTTTATTTATTAAACTAATTAATTGATCAATTTCATTGGCTGAAAACTTGTTATGAGATTTGCCATTAAGTTTTTTTTCTTTTTTTGGTTTATTATATTTTGCTTTTGCAAATTGAATATCTTTTGGGATATCAATTAATACTGGACCCGGTCTTCCAGTTGTTGCAACTTTGAAAGCTTCATGCATAACATCTGAAAGTTCATTAATATCTTTTACTAACCAGTTGTGCTTTGTGCATGGTCTTGTAATTCCTGTTGTATCACATTCTTGGAATGCATCCGTACCAATAAGGTGTGTTGGAACTTGACCTGAGATACAAACCATTGGAACTGAATCCATATATGCATCAGTTAATGCAGTAACTACATTAGTTGCACCAGGACCTGAAGTAACTAAAACAACACCTGGTTTTCCAGATGATCTTGCGTAACCTTCTGCTGCATGGCCTGCACCTTGTTCATGTCTTACAAGAATATGTTTGATTGATGGATGATTTTTTAATTCATCATATATCGGTAGTACAGCCCCACCAGGGTAGCCAAAAATATGGTTTACCTTTTGATCTTCAAGACACTTAAATACAATTTCTGCTCCAGTTAATAATTTTGGCATTTCGCAATCTAGCTGAAGTTGTGCTGATTGGTCAAGGTTAGAATGGAAAATTTAAATTTTTTTTAAAAATTTATTTATCTCAATTGGCTTTAGCTTAATCCAATCACTCATGTGACCACGGGCCCAAGTACTTTGTCTTTTGGCGTATTGTCTAGTTTTTATTGATATTCGTTCTTTAATTTCATCAATTTTTTTTTCTTTAGCTAAATATTCCTTAATTTCATTTATTCCAATCGCTTTGTAAGCAGTCATTTGCTTTTTAATTTTGAGTTTTAAAAATTTTTTAACTTCATTTACAGCACCCATTTTAATCATTTTTCTAGTTCTTTGATGAATTCTTTCAACTAACTCTTCACGAGGGACATCAATATAAATTTTAAAAAAATCCTCCTCTAAATAATTTGATTTAGTATTTTTAAACCACTCATGAAGAGATTTTTTTGTAAACTTTTTAACTTCAAAAGCTCTAATCGATCTTTGAGTATCTGTTGGATTAATGTTATTTTTTGAAAGAGGATCTAATTTCAATAATTGCTTATAGAATTTATTTTGACCAATTTTTTTATTTAAATTTCTAATTTGGTTTCTAAACTTTACTGGAATTTTTGGAATTTGTACTAAACCATCTGTCAAAGCTTTAAAATAAAGTCCAGTGCCTCCAACAATAATTGGTATTTTTTTTCTTTTTCTAACTTCAATTATTTTCTTATTTGCAATTTTAAGCCAATCTCCAGTAGAAAAACTTTTCTTTGCATCTTGGAATCCATAAAGATGATGTTTTATTGATTGAAATTTTTTAGGGTTGGGTCTTGCAGATAAAACTTTTAGCTGCTTATACACTTGCATGCTATCTGCATTAATAATTTCACCTTTAATTTTTTTTGCAAGCTTAACCGCAAAACTTGATTTTCCTGATGCTGTGGGTCCTGAAATTAAAATTATCTTGGATTTCAAATCCATTACTAATCTAATTTAACACCAATATATCTTCGTTGATTTTGATTGTTGTAAATTGCAATTAAAATAGTTTTTTGATTTGAGTTTAATGCTTTTTGAGTAATTTCCCTCAAATCATCTGCAGATCTTATTTTTTTCTTCTGAACTTCTATAATAATACTATTTATCTCAATTGAGTTTACTAAAGGACTGTTGTTAGCCATATTGGTAATTACTAATCCTGTCGTTTGGTTTGGTAATTTACGATTTTTTATATCCTCTTTGGTTAAAGGTCTTACTGATATTCGTAAACTTTCAATAATTTCAT
This sequence comes from uncultured Pelagibacteraceae bacterium, assembly GCA_902588855.1. GTDB lineage: Bacteria > Pseudomonadota > Alphaproteobacteria > Pelagibacterales > Pelagibacteraceae > Pelagibacter. Next base: position 49,298 of record CACIQS010000003.1, read on the forward strand.
CTAAATTATTTTCATCTTTTTTTGGATTTTCGCTTACTTTGAAATCATCAGATGTTTCCAATCTTCCTAACAAAACTTTTTTAGTTATTTCTTTTTTATTTCTCCAAATTTTTACATCTACATTTTTACCAACATCTGTTCTTGCAACAATTGCTGGTAACTCTTTCATTTGCTTAATCTCAACCCCATTAAACTCTAAAATTATATCTCCAGCCTGAATACCAGCTTTTTCAGAAGGACTATTTTCAGCAACACTAGCAACTAATGCACCTCTTGGTTTATCTAATTCTTCAGCCTCTGCAATTTCTTTTGTTACATCTTGAATTCTTACACCTAACCAACCTCTCTTTGTTTCGCCAAATTCAATTAGTTGTTTAATTACTTGTTGGGCACTATTAGATGGAATGGAAAATCCTATACCAATAGATCCATTTCTTCCTAAAATAGCTGTATTAATTCCAATTACATTTCCTTCCATATCAAATAAAGGTCCACCTGAATTTCCTGAATTGATTGATGCATCTGTTTGAATAAAATCTTCATATCTTGATAACCCAATCGATCTGTTTCTTGCTGAAATAATTCCAGCAGTTACTGTTCCACCAAGACCAAATGGATTTCCAATCGCTAAGACCCAATCACCAATTCTTGCTTTATCAGAGTCACCAAAGCCAACTGGTTTAAATTTTTCCTCTGTTTCTAATTGTAATACTGCAATATCCATTAAAGGATCGGCACCAAGAACCTTTGCTTTATATTCTTGGTCTCCATTTACTCTAACAATGATATCATCAGCATCTTGAATTACGTGATTATTTGTTACCACAATACCATTTTCATCTATGATAAATCCAGAACCTAAAGCTGCTGATTTTCTTTCTTGAGGAGTTCCAAATTCTTTAAACATATCTTCAAATGGTGAACCTGGAGGGAATTGAAACGGAAGAGGGTTGCTATTAGTGACTACAGTAGTTGATGTAGATATATTTACTACAGATGGCATTAATTTTTCTGCAAGATCTGCAAATGATGTTGGAACAGGTTTGGAGTTTGATTGTAGTGAAATACTTAAAGAAAATACAATTGTTAAAAATATAAGTTTTAATTTTTTCATATTAACTTTTTATTAAATAAACAATTACAAAACCTATAACTGCAAAAATAAGTCCACCTGATCTTAGTTGACTATCTTTGACAAGTTCAAGTTTTTTAAGCATACTTTTCATTTTTGCTGGAAATAAGGCATACAAAATTCCCTCAATAAATAAAAAAAGACCAAAGGCTATGACTAGCTCATTCATCTAAAAATTATTGTTTAATGTCGGGATTTATATTTCCAAAAAATTTGAAAAATTCACTATCAGGAGACAAGATCATTGATGTTTCACC
>CACIQS010000004.1 GCA_902588855.1 uncultured Pelagibacteraceae bacterium
TGCATCAAAAATTTTTAAACTATTGTTTATTTTTTTAATCTTTTTTTTTATTTTTTTATTTTGTTTAAAACCATTAAGAAAAACAACATCATAATGCTTTAATTCGTTTGAATTTTCTCTCAAGGGACCTGCTGGTAAAAGAAAATTATTTCCAAAACCTTCATAAGAATTAATACAAACGATTTTTAAATCATACTCAATATTTTTTTGTTGCAAACCATCATCTAAAATAGCCAAATCAAAGTTTCTTTCTGCTATCTTCAATGCATTTGTTCTGTTTTTTGAGAATATAATTTTACCTCTCTTTTTAAGCAAATTATATTCATCATTTTGACTTGAGTATTTCTTTTTAATAAATACAGTTTTAAATTTATCTCCAAGCAATTTATTTAACTCTACTGCCAAAGACGTTTTACCTGTACCCCCTGCACTTAAATTTCCTATGCAGATTGTTTTTATTTTGAAATTTCTTTTGAAACTAAATTTTTTTAAAAAATTAATACTGAAAGTAATTAATGTTAAAGGAAATAGCAAAAGAGAGACAAAATTTTTTGTTTGCCAAAAATTTGGTTTCTTGAAAATCATTGAATATATTTTTCAATAATACGTATATTATTATCTAAAATTTTATTTCCATTATCAAAAATTTTTTTTCTTTTACTGAGGGGCAGTTTCTTGTTTATTTTTGACAAAACTATATCTTTCATTTTTAAAACCTTTGAGGTTGTATATGATATTTTATTTATTTTTAAATAGTCGTATATTTCTGTAAAATTAACAATATTGGGTCCATTAATAATATAATTACCCAAACGAGTAGCCTCTAATGGATTTTGCCCACCATGGTTTACAATTGATCCTCCCAAGAAAGCAATGTTTGAAAGATTATAAAAATTCTTTGTTTCACCAAAAGTATCAACCAAATAAATATCTGTTTTTTTTGAAATTTTTTGTTTTGTAGAGTGCTTTACCACATTAAGTTTAAATTTTTTTAAATCATTAATTATATTTTCTGATCGATTAATATGTCGTGGGATTATAACTGTGATTAAATTAGATAAATTTTTTTTTAATTCAATATGTAATTTAGATATTAATATTTCTTCAGTATTGTGAGTGCTACCTGCACAAAAAACTTTAAATTTTTTAAATTGTTCAAATAGTTTTGAGCTTTTATTATTTAATAGATTTTTTTCACCGTAGTATTTTATATTTCCTGCTGTAATAATCTTTTTAATACCAAGAATTTTAAGATATTTTTTTGTTTCTGTGTTTTGGGGAAGAGCAATTGAGATCCTATTAAATATTTCTTTTGCAAAACTTTTTACAATTAACCATTTCTTAAAACTAGACCTTGTAAATCTTGCATTTAATAAAATTATTGGAATTTGATTTTTTTCTAAATTTCTTATCATATTTGGCCAAATCTCAGAATCCACGAAAATTGCCACTTGAGGTTTCCAAAAGTCGATAAATTTTTTTGTTAAAAAGTTAGTATCTAAAGGAAAAAACTTGTGAATTGTTTTTTTAAATTTTTGATTTTTAAAAATTTTTGAAGAGCTGGTTGTAGATGAGGTTACAATTATTTTTTTTACCTTTTTATTTTTTTCTAATCTTTTTAAAACAGGAATTATACTCATTAATTCACCAACACTGACTGCATGAAACCATACTGTTTTTTGAAAATTTTTTCTTGAATAAATACAATACTTTTCTTGAAATCTATTTATATCTTCTTTCTTTTTTAAAATTCTAAATAAAAAAATTATCGGTGATAATAAAAATAAAATATTCGTTAATATACCGTATATAAAAAACATCAATTTTGTTTTATTTGTCTTTCATAAAAGTTTTTATAAACATTTGAACTTGACAAAAGATCTTTATGAATGCCGGAGTCAATTATTTTACCCTGATCAACAACATATATTTTATCTGAGTTGAGAATAGTTGATAATCGGTGAGCAATCACAATAGTTGTTTTATTCAATACAAGCTTATTTAGTGCAGATTGAATTTTTTCTTCTGTTTCAGAATCTAGAGATGATGTTGCTTCATCAAGTAAAATTATCTTACTTTTTTTCAAAAATGCTCTAGCTATTGATAATCTCTGTTTTTCTCCTCCTGATAATTTAACTCCATTTTCTCCAATTTTTGTTTCATATTTATTATCTAAATTTTCAATGAAGTCTTTACACATAGCATTTTCTGCTGCCTCATATATTTCCTCTAAACTAGCATCTGGGTTTGCATATTTGATATTATTCAAAACAGTATCGTCGAAAAGAGTTACATTTTGATCAACAATTGAAATTTCTTTTCTTAAAGAATTTAAGTTTATTTTTGAAATATCTTGTTCATCTATTTTGATATTACCATCATTTGGAGAATAAATTCTTGGTATCATATTTAGCAAAGTTGACTTTCCCGATCCACTATGACCAACTAAAGCAGTCATTTTTCCACCTGAAAATTCAGCAGATATATTTTTTAAAACTTTATTCTCAAAATTTGATTTGTAAGAAAAATTAATATTATTAAATAAAATATTACCATCTTTTAAATCTAAGCTTTTACCTTTTTCATTAGCATTAATCTCAACTTCCATATCTACTATTGGTAAAATTCTTTTTGCTGCTGCTAACCCTTGACCAATTGCAACATTAACCTTTGTAAGCGTTTTAACTGGTTGATAAGCTAACATCATTGCTGCTAAAAAGGAGAAAAAGTTATTAATTCCCAATTCGTTGTTTATTATAAGTTTTCCAGAATAAAAAATTAATATTGCAATCATTATTCCTGTTAAAACCTCCATTACTGGAGCAGACCTGATATAAACAGCAGCAATTTTTGCAGATTTTTCCTTAAGATTATTTACAAATATTTCAGATCTAGATTTTTCAAATTCTTCTCTTTGAAAGATTTTTATAATTTTGTGATTTTTAAATAAATCAATTAAATACCTATTAAGATCTCCTGATCTTTCTTGTGCTTGAGTTGAAACTTTGCCCATTCTTTTCCCAAGAACTTTAGCAGTTACAGATGCTAAAGGTATCATAATGATTGCTATTAAAGATAATTTCCAATTTTGGTAAAACATTACTATTAATAGTCCTATCAATGTAAGACCATCTTTAAACAAACTTAAGAACGCTTCTGATAACATCCTTGTTATTTGCTGAACATCAAAATTTAAATTTGAAATATAATTACCTGAGTGCTTATTTTCTATGGTTTCCGTATCTGCCTTGATGAAAGATTTTAGCATATCTATTTGGATTATTTTTTTTACTTCTTCACCTACATTAATCATAATTAGTTTTGCAAAATAAAGTGAGATACCTTTTGTTGTGAAAGCTAAAATAATTGCAAATGGAATTAATATTATTAAAGTTTGATCTCTATTTATAAATATCTTTTCAATTGCAGGGTCTAATAACCAAGCTGTTGCCGAAGTGCTAACTGCAACTAATACTGATAATAAAGCAGCCAATATTATTTTGATTATAAATTTACTTGTGTATTGATTATAAAGTCTCTTAAAAATATCAGTATTATTCATCAATATATTAGATCAGTTTTCCAACAAAAATATTTATTAACACAATCAGTCCTAGGAAATTATTACTTTTAAACTTGGTAAGACAATCATTTGTATCAGAAATATTTAATTTTTTGATTTGAAACACAAAAAGTTGTGCTGTTGGTATAATTAAAAAAATAAAATAAAATAATTTAAAATTCATATTTATTCCTACAAATATTAAAGAGACAACAAATATGAAATAACAAAACAATAAAAATTTTTTTGGATCATTTTTAAATTTTATTGAAGTTGATTTAACCCCTATAATTTCATCATCTTTAATATCTTGAAATCCATATATTGTGTCGTAACCGAGTGTCCAAAATATGGCTCCAAAATAAAAGGCAATAGCAATTAAAGAAATTTCATTTGAAATTGATATCCAAGCTAAAACTAAGCCAAAATTAAAAGTAATTCCTAAAAATAATTGCGGCCAATAAGTAATTCTTTTCATTAAAGGATATGTAAAAGCTAGTGGCATAGACAATAATGCCATGTAAATTGTAAGTTTGTTAAAATTTATTAACACTAAAAATGCTAATCCACATAAAATAATTGAGTAAATTAAAGCAAGTTTAACAGAAACTTTACCTGACGCTATAGGTCTATTTTTTGTACGCTCAACTTTTTTATCAAAATTTTTATCAACAATATCATTGACGATGCAACCCGCAGAACGCATCAAAATTGAACCAGCTAAAAAAAGTGAGCCAAAAAAAATATAATGACTTAAAGAAGAATTAAAGTCATAAACTAATGTTAATCCCCAAATGCATGGCCAAAATAACAACATAAAACCTATTGGTTTTTTTAATCTCGTTAATTCAATAAATAAGTTTAGTTGGTTCATAATTTACTTGTAAATAACAAAGGCTAGTTTCATAATCAATTTGATTCGTATGAATATTGATTACACAGTCACAGCATTAATGTTTCCTGCTATTCCATTACTTATGAGTGTTTATAGCAATAGATTTCATTCTCTTAGTATCTTAATTCGTCAGCTTCATGACGAGCACGTTTATGAAAAACATATTCCACCAGAATGGAAGAAGCAGTTTATCAATTTAAGTGGCAGGATAACTCTTCTCAGATGGACAATTTTATTTGCCTCATTTGGTTTCTTATTTAATATGCTAACAGTTTTCGCACTTTACTTAGATGAAGTTTTTGCTGCGAGAGTAATTTTTGGTTCTTGCTGTCTATCTATGATTATTTCAATTATTTTTTTTATTAGAGAAATTCAAATTTCAACAAATGCATTAAAATTGCATATGTCTGATATGGATGTTGATGTTAGTTAGGAACTATCACAGCTGGGCCTAAAATTTTTCTTCCTTCAAGATCTTGATGTGCTTTAACGACTTCTTCTAATTTATACTTTTTAAAAATTTTAATTTTAACTTTACCAGAGCTAATTTTTTCAAACATTGTTTTTGATGCTTCATCTAATTCTTCTCTAGTAGAAAGATATTGTTGCATTGACGGTCTTACCAAGTAAAGCCCTTTTGGTTGAATAACTCTTGGTACACTAATATCAGATAATGGGCCAGATGCATTTCCAAAAGAAACCATCATTCCTCTTATTGCCAAACATTCAATAGATCCATCTAATGTATCTTTACCAACACCATCGTAGACAACAGGGACACCCTTACCGTTTGTAATTTCTAAAACTTTTTTTGCAAAATCTTCTTTATTGTAATTTATAACATGATCATAATCATTTTCTTTTGCTATATTTATTTTTTCATCTGATCCAACTGTACCTATAACAGTGCAGCCCAAATTTTTTGCCCATTGTCCAAAAATTTGACCAACCCCACCAGCAGCCGCGTGAAACAATATTGTTTCTCCTGATTTAACAGGATAAGTTTTATGCAAAAGATAAAAAGTTGTTAATCCTTTAGTCATTAAAGTTGCAGCTATCTCAAGATCAATACCATCTGGTACTTTTACTAAATTCTTAGTAGGATAATTTCTATGGGAAGCATAAGAACCTAAAGGAATACCTGCATAACAAATTTTATCACCAACTTTAAAGTCTTTTACATTCTCACCAACATCAGTAATTACTCCGGCACCCTCCAAACCCAAACCAATTGGTAGTTTTAAAGGGTACAAACCTGACCTATGGTAGGTATCGATATAGTTAAGACCAATTGCTTTTTGTTCAATGGTTACCTGATCAGGACCAGGTTTATCTAAAGAAATATCCTTAACTTCTAAAACTTCAGGTCCACCAGTTTTGTTAATTTCTACGGCTTTCATAATTTATTTTACAAATGTACCATTATGATAATCTTGCACTGCTTGCAAGATTTCTGCTTTAGTATTCATTACAAATGGTCCACCTCTAGCTATTTCTTCATTAATTGGTTTACCTGAAATTACTAAAAATTTAGCATTAGTTTTTGCTTTCACTTTTAGCTCTTTACCTTTTGTTAATAGTATTAAAGTACTATCCTTAACATTATCATGTTTCTTACTACCAATTCCTATTTCTCCATTTATCAAGTATACAAATGTATTGTGACTTAATGGAATATTAAAATTAAACTCTTTGTCTTTATTTAGCTCAACATCAAAGTAAACTGGTTCTACATTATGACCTTTCACAGATCCTTCAGCTTTTTCAAATTTCCCAGCTATGACTTTTACTTGTTTTTCATCATCTTTATGAACACTTATTTTGTCTGCATCAATATAAATGTATTCTGGCTTACTCATTTTTAATTTAGCAGGCATGTTAATCCATAATTGAAACCCATGAAGTCTTCCTTCTTTCATAGCAGGCATCTCTGAATGAATAATTCCGCTTCCTGTTTTCATCCACTGAACATCTCCTGCAGTCATTCTTCCTTCACCACCAGTGCTATCTTTGTGTTCAAAATCTCCAGCTAACATATAAGTCACTGTTTCAATTCCCCGATGGGGGTGAGGTGGAAATCCAGCAATATAATCTTCACTATTTTCAGATCCGAATTCATCTAGCATTAAAAAAGGATCAAAATAATTTGGCTCTACACCAATACTTCTTTTTAACTTTACTCCTGCACCATCTGAAGCAGGGATAGGGTCGATAATTTTACTTACTTCTATATTAAAATTAGTCATTTCAATGAATTAATCACTAAATTGTAAAATACAACAATCATTATTCTTTTGACAATTCATTTTATTCATGGTGTTATTTATGTGCGCCGATTTAAGTTAAATTGCGGGCGCTTAAAAAATCCAGCTAAAGCGACATGTCAACCACCGCTTCAGCTGGTGGTTTTTTTTTGAGCTCCTCAAAATTGAACCGGGTATTTGAACCGTATTGTGCACCCTGCATTTTGCTAAAGCACTAAAAAGGAGAAAAGAGTTTTTATTCTGACCCTCTTAGTTGGTTTTCAAGCTCTTTTCTCCAATTTAAATTTCTATATTAGTTAAAAGATCTTTTAAGTTTTTGATTTCTAATTTTGGTTGGTAGTCAAGATTGTCAAATATATTATTATTTCTGTTCACCCAAATAGAATTGTAACCATAATTTCCACCACCAGAAACATCCCAGGTATTTGAACTTAAAAAAACAACTTCTTTTTTTTGAATTTTATATTTCTTTATTGGAATATCGTAAACTCTGGAGTGTGGTTTATAAATTCCAACTTCTTCAATTGAAAAAATATCATCAAATATATTTTCTAAGTTATTGCTATTAACCAATTCATTAAGAAGGTAAGGAGTACCATTCGAAAGAATGGCTAGTTTTAAATTTTTTTCTTTAAGTGATTTTAAAACTTCAGGAACTTCGCTGAAGGGAGAAAGAACTTTATAAAGATCTAATAATTCATTTCTCATTGAAGAGTCTATCTCATAAGCTTTCATTGATTTATCCAAACTATCTTCTGTTATTTGCCAAAAATCCTTATGACGTTTCATTAAACTTCTTAGCCAAGTATATTCTAATTGTGTAGTTCTCCAATGATTAGCAAAATCTTCCCACTTATCACCTATTTTATCTTTACATTTTTTAGCTGCTGAATTGACATCAAATAAAGTTCCGTAAGCATCAAAAATTATTGCTTTAATATTTTTCATAAACTAACTTATCAATATGAGTAACATTAGATTATTTTATTCAAAAAGTTTATCTCTTAATTTGACTGACAAACTTGATAAATCTCAATCTCATTATGTTTCTAAAGTTATGAGAATTCAAGAGAATGAAGTTTTTTCTTTATTTAATAATAGTGGAGAATGGGAGGCAAAAATTTTAAACATATCAAAAAGTATAGTTGAGTTTAATGTTACTAAGCAATTAAGACAAAAAGAAAATCCTAAAGAATTATGGTTGGCATTTTCTCCAATTAAATCCAATTACTTTAATTTTATGATTCAAAAAGCTACGGAGCTTGGTGTAACTAAGTTTTTACCAGTCATCTTTGAAAGAACGATTGTTAGAAAAATAAATATAGAAAGATTGAAAAAAGTAATTATAGAAGCTGCTGAACAATCAAATAGAATAACTGTTCCAATAATTGAGGAGCCTCAGAAATTAAAAAATTTTTTAAGTAATGATTTGGATTTAATATTTACTGATCTCAATACTGCTAATACAAAAATTGATCTTACAAAGTTAACAACTAAACCCACTTGCGTAATCATAGGGCCTGAAGGAGATTTTTCTGAGGAGGAGAGGGAAGAGATTCTTAAATTTAATGGTGTTCAGCCTATTAAAATCAATGAAAACATATTGAGATCTGAAACGGCAGTAATTTCTGCTCTATCGATCATAAATTACGCCATTAACTGATATTTTGTCGCTAAAAGTAAAAGTGTATTTTTTTAAAAGACGCTCTATATAGGTTAAAAAAATGAAAAAAATTTTATATATATTTCTATCTTATTTCGTTACATCTAATGCTTTTGCTAACCAACCAAAAGATTGGCAACTAGGTTTTCAAGAGGCAGCATCTTCAACAATGAGAGACATCGTAAATTTTCACGACAAACTGTTGTTACCAATCATAATTGCAATCAGCGTTTTTGTATTATTTTTGATGGTATATGCTTGTATAAGATTTAGAGCATCAGCAAACCCAGTTCCTTCAAAAAGAACTCACAATGTGGCAGTTGAAGTATTGTGGACTTTAATCCCTTGTTTAATTTTGATTGTTATGGCTGTTCCATCTTTTAAAATTCTTTATTCACAAGATGCAATTCCAAAAGCTGATGTAACTGTTAAAGCCATAGGTTATCAATGGTATTGGGGTTATGAGTATCCTGACGAAAATATTATCTTTGACTCATACATGATCGAAGACAAAGATCTTAAAGATAATCAACCAAGATTGTTAGCAGTAGACAATGAAGTTGTTGTACCAGTAAATAAAGTAGTTAAAGTTTTAATTACAGCAAATGATGTTCTTCATGCATGGGCACTACCTTCTTTTGGAGTAAAAAGAGATGCGGTCCCAGGAAGAATAAATGAAACATGGTTTAAAGCTGAGAAAGTTGGAACTTATTATGGTCAATGTTCTGAGCTTTGTGGAATTAAACACGCTTTCATGCCAATCACAGTAAGAGTTGTTTCTGAAGAAGAGTATCAAGAATGGCTAACAGGTGCAAAAATTAAATTTGCTAAAGAAATTATAGAGGAAGATCAATTTAAAAAACTAGCGAGTAAATAATATGTATACACAAACAGCATCACACGACGATCATCATACACCAACTGGTTGGAAGCGTTGGGCTTATTCAACTAACCACAAAGATATTGGAACCATGTATCTAATATTTGCAATTATTGCAGGTGTGATTGGTACAGCATTCTCAGTTTTAATGAGAATGGAATTGATGCATCCAGGTGATGGAATTTTGGGTGGAAATTATCATTTATATAATGTCTTAGTAACAGGTCATGGGTTGATCATGATCTTCTTTATGGTGATGCCAGCAATGATTGGTGGATTTGGAAATTGGTTTGTTCCAATTATGATTGGTGCACCGGATATGGCTTTTCCGAGAATGAATAATATTTCATTTTGGTTGTTACCTACATCATTTATTTTATTAATAATGTCAATTTTTATGGATGGTCCTCCAGGTCAAACAGGTGTTGGTGGCGGATGGACTATTTATCCTCCTTTGTCATCTACAGCAGGTCAACCAGGTCCTGCAATGGATTTTGCAATTTTAAGTCTACACTTAGCTGGAGCTTCTTCAATTTTAGGTGCAGTTAATTTTATTACAACAATTTTAAACATGAGAACCCCAGGCATGACACTTCATAAAATGCCATTATTTGCTTGGTCAATTTTAGTTACAGCGTTCTTATTACTTTTATCACTTCCAGTATTAGCAGGAGCAATTACGATGCTTCTTACAGATAGGAACTTTGGAACAGCTTTCTTTGATGCACAAACTGGCGGAGACCCAGTTTTGTTTCAACACTTATTTTGGTTCTTTGGTCACCCAGAAGTTTATATTTTAATTTTACCAGGCTTTGGAATGATCAGTCATATTGTTTCAACATTCTCTAGAAAACCAGTTTTTGGATACCTGGGAATGGCTTATGCGATGGTTGCAATTGGAATAGTTGGTTTTGTTGTTTGGGCCCACCACATGTACACAGTAGGTTTAAGTACAGATACAAAAGCATATTTTTTAGCCGCAACGATGATTATTGCAGTTCCAACTGGTATAAAAATATTTTCATGGATAGCAACCATGTGGGGTGGTTCGATTTCATTTAAAACTCCAATGGTTTGGGCTTTAGGATTTATATTTTTATTTACTGTCGGAGGAGTTACTGGTGTAGTTCTTGCAAACGCTGGAGTTGATACGGCAATGCACGATACCTATTACGTTGTTGCTCACTTTCATTACGTGTTATCTTTAGGAGCTGTATTTGCGATCTTTGCAGGATTTTACTATTGGTTTGGAAAAATGACTGGTTACGAGTACTCAGAGTGGATGGGTCAATTACACTTCTGGTTAACATTTATTGGAGTAAACTTGGTTTTCTTCCCTCAACACTTTTTAGGCCTTGCAGGAATGCCAAGAAGATATGCTGACTATCCAGACGCTTTTGCGGGATGGAATTACATTTCTTCAATTGGTTCTTATATTTCTGTAATTGGATTGGTAGTATTTTTTATAAACCTAGCTTATGCGTTTTATAAGAAAAAAGCTGCAGCACAAAATCCGTGGGGAGAAGGTGCTACAACTTTAGAATGGACAGTACCATCTCCACCTAATTTTCATACTTTTGAAGAGTTGCCAAAGTTTGAAGATGAAGAGGGTGTTGAAAAATCTACTAGCTAAATTTAGCAAATAAGATTTTTTAACTTTAAATTAATGATTAAGTCTAAATTAAAAAATAGAAACTTATCTCAAGAAGACGCCTTTAATTTATCTGAATTATTTAAATTAATGAAACCAAGAGTAATGTCTTTGGTTGTCTTTACATGTGCAGTTGGTTTGTTAATGTCTCCAAATATAATTCCAACAAAAGATGCAATCATTGGAATAATTTTAGTTTCAATTGGAGCAGGTGCTGCGGGAGCTTTAAACATGTGGTATGAGTCTGATCTTGATGCACTAATGACAAGAACTTGTCTTAGACCAATACCCACAGGTAAAGTAAATAAAAATCAAGCTCTAGTTTTTGGAATTTCTCTTTCTATATTCTCTGTAATCGCTCTCGATTTTTACTCTAATAGAATATCAGCTGCTTTATTACTGTTTACTATTTTATTTTATGTTTTTGTTTATACGATTTGGCTAAAGAGAAAAACTCCTCAAAACATTGTTATTGGCGGTGCTGCAGGAGCATTACCACCTGTTATTGGCTGGACTATAGCTACTAACTCTCTTTCATTAGAGCCGCTTACTTTCTTTTTAATTATATTTTTTTGGACACCTTCTCATTTCTGGGCTTTAAGCTTGTACAAATCTGATGATTATAAGAGAGCAAAAATACCAATGCTTCCACTCACTAATGGTGTGGAGAGCACAAAATTAAATATATTTGTTTATTCACTTATAATGCTACCAGTCGTAATCTTACCATATGCTATCGGGTTCGTAGGTTTGGCATTTTTAATACCATCTTTAATTTTGACAATTTACTATAATTATTTATGTTTTGAACTTTATAAGTTTAAGAAAAACAAATTCGATGCAAAAAAAGCAAAAACAATATTTGGATATTCAATTTTATATTTATTCTTAATATTTGTTTTGTTCTTAATAGATAAAATTTTATGATAACACCCGACAAAAACACGAAGAAAAAAAATATAATCACCGCAATAGCAATTTTAGCTTTTATGGTTTTTTTATTTGTTTTTACTCTTTATAACGTTGGGGTATTTGATAGGCAGATATGATGAAAGGCAAAACATTAACTCCAATATTATTAGCAGGAATTTTTGTTCTGATGTTAGGTTTGTCATTTGCAGCAGTGCCTTTGTACGATCTATTTTGTAGGGTAACTGGATTTGGAGGAACTACACAGGTTTCAAAAGAAGCTCCAGATGTAGTGCTAGATAAAGTTGTAAGTGTTAGATTTGATACAAATGTAAACAATCTAGAATGGGATTTTAAAGCAAAATCAAATGTAATTGATGTTAAAGTTGGTCAGGTTAACAGAATTGAGTTTGAGGTAGAAAACTATGGTGATGACACTACTTTTGGAGTAGCAAGCTTCAATGTTTCACCTGCTAGTTTTGGAAAATATTATAGTAAATTAGGATGTTTTTGCTTTGAAAAACAAGAGTTGAAGGCTGGTGAGAAGGCTACTTACGTTATGACATTTTATTTAGATCCTGAACTAGTAAACGATCCAACAACAAAAAATCTACAAGATGTAACTATGTCGTACACTTTTTTCTCGACAGATTACTATAAACAATCATAATCACGAAAAATGTCAGCAGAAAAAAAACACGATTACCACTTAGTTGATCCAAGCCCTTGGCCAATTTATACATCATTTGCATGCTTAGTATTAGCCATAGGTGCAATTTTTTATATGCATAACGATGTTTCCTGGGGAATGTATCTAGGTTTAGCGTTATTGATTTATGGTGCTTATATGTGGTTTAGAGATGTAGTTATTGAAGCTGAGCATCAAGGTCATCATACTCCAGTCGTTCAAATTCATCATAGATATGGAATGACTTTGTTCATTGCTTCAGAGGTAATGTTCTTTGTTGCCTGGTTCTGGGCATACTTTGATATAAGTTTGTTTCCAAATGAATTTGTTGGAAATGTTTGGCCTCCACAAGATATAGAAACTTTTGATCCATGGGATATTCCGTTAATAAATACACTGGTTTTATTATTATCAGGAACTACAGTAACTTGGGCCCATCATTCATTATTAGAAGGCGATAGAAAAGGATTTATTCAAGGATTAACAGCAACTGTTGCGTTAGGTTTCTTTTTTACTTTATTGCAAGCCTACGAATATCATCATGCTACATTTAATTATTCTGGACATATTTATGGTGCAGTATTTTATATGGCAACAGGTTTTCATGGTTTCCACGTAATTGTTGGAACAATCTTTCTTGCTGTTTGTTTATGGAGAGGAAGATTAGGTCACTTTACTAAAGATCACCACTTTGGTTTTGAGGCAGCTGCTTGGTACTGGCATTTTGTTGACGTTGTTTGGTTATTCTTGTTTGCAGCTATTTACGTCTGGGGAAGTTAATATTTAATCCTTGAAGAATAAGCTTCTATTTTCAGTCTTTGTTTATTTTATAATTTTAGTTTTATTATCATTAGGTTTTTGGCAACTTTATAGATTGAGCTGGAAATTAGATCTAATCAATCAAATTGAAAAGTCTTTAAAAGTTGAACCTATCGAACTTCAAAATGTAGAAAAAAAAAATTACTTAAGAATAAAAACATCAGGACAAATTGATTTTGAAAAACAAATTTATCTTTATAACCTTAATGAAACTGGCAAACCTGGATTTGAAGTTATTAATCCAATTAAAATAGGAGATGAAGATTATTTAATTAATAGAGGCTGGATATCTTTTGATAAAAAAAATAAACCAGAGATTAATATCATTGATCAAAAAAATATCATAGGCACTTTAATGCTTCAATCAAAGTCAAGTTCATTTAAACCCAAGAATGAGATCGATAAAAATTATTGGTTTACACTAGATCGAGAAGATATTTTAAAATTTACAGGAAGAAAATTTTCAAAATATATAATTTATTTAAATGGTAGTTATGAAAACCCAAGGCCTAAATTAATTACTGCTAAAATTTCAAACAATCACAAAAAGTATGCAATTACTTGGTTTTCGATGGCGATTTCAATCCTTTTAATATATTTATATTTTAGAAAAAAAAATTATTAAATGAGATACGTCAGCACTAGAAACACAGCAAAAACATATGATTTTAAGGATGTTTTTATTAAAGGTCTCGCTGACGATGGGGGACTATTCATTCCTAGTTCACTTCCAAAATATAGTGAAAAAGAAATTCAAGAATTAGAATCACTAAATTATTCAGATTTAGCTAAAAAAATTATTTTTCCTTTTATAGGAAATTTTATGGATAAAAATGAATTGTCTAAAATAATTGATAAGTCTTATTCTGTTTTTAGAAGAGAAAATGTAATTGATTTTATTAAAATAGGGGATAGATCAGTTTTAGAATTATTTCATGGCCCAACATTAGCCTTTAAGGATGTTGCCATGCAACTTCTTGGAAATTTTTATGAATTTTATTTAATTAAGCAAAATAAAAAAATTAATATCGTAGTTGCCACATCAGGAGACACAGGAGCGGCAGCTATAGATGCAATTAAGGGAAAAGAAAATTTAAATATTTTTGTATTACATCCTGATAATCGTGTTTCTTCTGTTCAACGAAAAATAATGACGACAGGAAAATATAAAAATGTATTTAATATTGCTATTAAAGGAAATTTTGATGATTGCCAAAACTTAGTGAAATCAATGTTTTCTGACTCAAAATTTTCTCAAGATATTAATATGTCAGGTGTAAACTCAATTAATTGGGCAAGAATTATTGCTCAATGTGTTTACTATTTTTACAGCTATTATTTAATTGAAGATCACACTAAAACCACAAACTTTTCAGTTCCAACAGGAAATTTTGGAGATGTTTACGCTGGTTATTTAGCAAAAAAAATGGGTTTGCCTATTAACAAATTAATTGTGGCAACAAATCAAAATGACATTCTTCATAGAGCTATTTCAAACGGTAATTACGAGGCTGAAACTGTTTCTGAAACTATTTCTCCTAGTATGGATATACAGATTGCTAGTAACTTTGAGAGGCTTATTTTTGATTTAAATGATAAGAATTCAGAGCAAACATCAAAAGACATGATGAAAATTAAAAAAGAAGGAAAATATTCAATTGATAAAGAAAAGCTAAATTTAATTAATAAAGATTTCTTATCAGCAAGAATGAGTGAGACCGAAACACTTGATATTATTAGGTCTGTTTATGAAGAATTTAATATTGTTTTAGATCCACATACTGCCATTGGTTATGGAGCTTTTGACAAACATGATCTCAATGGTAATAATAATATTGTTTTAGCAACAGCACATCCATGCAAGTTTCCTGATGCAATTCAAAGTGCTATAAATATCAATGCTAAGTTGCCGAATGAACTTCAATTTATATTAAATGAGAAAGAAAATTATGATGTTCTTGAAAATGATATTGAAAAAGTAAAAGAACATATTAAAGAAAGATCCAAATGAAAATAAAAGAAAACGATAACCTACCAAATTCAGAAATTTTTGTACTTCAAGATGGAGAGCCTGTAAAAAAAAATATAGAAGATTTTTTTAAGGACAAAAAAGTGATTATATTTGGATTACCTGGAGCATATACTTCTGTATGTTCTGCTAAACATTTGCCAGGATATATTAAGATGCATGATCAATTTAAAGAAAAAGGTATTGATCATATAATTTGTATTTCAGTAAATGATCCCTTTGTGATGAATGCTTGGGGCAAACAGAATGATGTAGACGAAAAAATTGTTATGGTGGGAGACCCATTCCTTAATTTTACAAAAGAAATTGGTGCCGATGTTGATAAAAGTGGCAGAGGTTTAGGAATTAGATCTAGTAGATATGCAATGTTTGTTGATAATATGAAGATTATTAAACTTCAGGAAGAAGCAGATACTGGATCGTGTGAGATATCAGCTGCAGAAAATTTCTCTAAACTAATCTAGGCTCGCAGCTTTTTTAGCTAACAAATCAACTTCTTCATTTAGTGGATTTCCAGCATGTGCTTTAACCCAGTTCCACTTAATTTTGGAATTGTTGTTTAACTCATTTAATTGTATCCATAAATCTTTATTTTTAACATCTTCTTTATTTGATGTTTTCCAATTATTTTTAATCCAGTTATGGATCCAATTAGTAATTCCATTTTTAACATATTTTGAATCTGTGTAGATTTCTATCAAATCTTCAGAATTTACCTCTTTTAATGCATTAATTGTCGCTAGTAATTCCATTCTGTTATTAGTTGTATCTTTTTCACTGCCACTTATTTTTTTCATTTCATCTTTAGCGCATATTATAGCCGCCCATCCACCATTTCCTGGATTTTTTAAACATGAGCCATCAGTATAAATTTTAATCATTAAATTAAATAATCTTTAAAAGTATTTAAATTGTTATGTGTAATTAGTTTTTGATAATATTCGTTTGGATCCTTAATTTTGATTAAGGCAGTCTTTGGAGTATTTGTATAATCATATAACCTAGTTAACAAATACCTAAGTGCAGCACCTCTACATAAAATATTTAAATTATTTTTTTCATTTAATTTAATTTTTTTAACACTATTGTAACCCTTAATTAATTTATTAACTTTTTTTTTATTTATTATAAATTTTTTATTTTTTTCATCAAAACATAGTGCATTTATACAGATTGCTATTTCATACATAAAGTAATCGTTAGCAGCAAAGTAAAAGTCAATAATTCCAGACAAATTATTTTTATTAAAAAAAATATTATCTATAAATAAATCACCATGAATTATTCCAGAGGGAAGTTTTTTTGGCCAATTTTTCTTAATATCATTAAAGTTGTAAAATAAAAATTTTTTCAATTTTGATCTTTTGTTAGATTTAAATTTAATACTCTGGAGTAAAGGTTTTAAATACCTTATTCCCATTGAATTTTTCCTTATTAATTTTATTTTTTTTGTAACTAGATGCATTTTGGCTATTGTTTTTCCAATAGCATAGCAGTCACTTTCATTAACTTTTTTTTTATCTTTTCCTTTTAAAAAAGTAACAATACAGGCAGTTTTATTTTTAAGTTTAATTAAATAATTCTTATCTTTAGTTTTAAGTGGTCTTGGACAATTAATTTTTGAGTCATTTAAATGATCCATTAGTTTCATAAAAAAAGGGATCTCTTTTGGGAGAACTCTTTTTTCAAAAATTGTGAGAATAAACTTTTTGTTTTTTGAATTTAAAATATAATTTGTATTTTCAATTCCCTTAGTAATACCTTGGAAAGTTAAAATTTTTTCAATATTAAACTTACTATTTATTATATCGATATCTCTCTGATTTATTTTTGTATATACAGCCATTTAATTTAATTTTTTTGGAACTTTAAAAACTACATTTTCTTTTATAATTTCTACTTCTTCGACATTTATAGAAAATTTTTTTTTTAATTCACCAATAAAATTTTTTACTAGGATTTCAGGTGCTGACGCTCCTGAAGATATACCAATTGTATCTGAATTTTCTATTTGATCAAAAGGGATCTCACTCTCAGAGTGAAAGAGTTGTGAGTTTTGACAACCAGATTTTTTTGCCACCTCAACAAGTCTAACTGAATTTGAAGAGTTTCTACTACCTATTACAAAAAAAATGTCACACTTTTTTGCAATTTTTTTAACTGCCATTTGTCTATTTGTTGTTGCGTAACAAATGTCATCTTTTGCTGGCTCTCTAATATTAGAAAATTTATTTTTCAAAATATTTATTATTTCCTTTGTATCATCAACAGATAATGTTGTTTGAGTTATATAAGCCAATTTTTCATAATTATCTGTTTTATATTTCTTTGCTTCAGCCTCGCTCTGAACCAAATCAATGGATCCTTTAGGCAGTTGGCCCATAGTTCCTATTACCTCTGGATGGTTATCATGACCGATCAAAACAATATGATAACCAGCTTTATTTAAGTTTTCTGCTTCTCTATGAACTTTAGAAACTAGTGGGCATGTAGCATCTACATAAGTCATTTTATAATTTTCAGCATCTTCTGGTATTTTTTTTGGAACACCGTGAGCAGAAAAAATAACAGGTCTAGATTTGTCATCAATTTCTTCTAGTTCTTCAACAAAGATAGCTCCTTTGTTTTTTAAATCATCAACAACATGCTTGTTGTGAACGATTTCATGTCTAACATAAACTGGTGACCCATATTTTAGGATAGATTTTTCTACTATCTCTATGGCTCTTTCAACTCCAGCACAAAATCCTCTTGGAGCAGAAAGTAAAATTTTAATTTGTTTGTTTTTCATTTTTCTCTAAAAAATATTCCAGCAATATATGTGGAAAGGTTAAAGACGCCAAACCAATAAAAATTATTTTTAAGATTGCATTATCTACATAATTTACATCATTTAATAAAAACAAAACAATTATTGAAATAAAGATTGTTAAAATAGTTAATGGTAAAGCCTTTATAATAAATAATTTTAGACCATTTTGTAAATTGTTTTCATCAAGGTCAATCGCAAGTGAAATTGAGTGCCTTATTGAATGTAAAAAGCAAAAATAAATTGTAAAAGCAGTTAAAGGAGCAAAGTAGTAATTTAAGATTATTATTGAGAAATAATCAAAAAAAATTGTGAATTTTTTTAACTCAAACTTATCAATAAATAAAAATATACTTGATAATGAGCTTAAAATAATTCCTATCTCGATAATCTTTTTTTCTTCTAAAAATTCTAAGAATAAATAAAAATTTTCATTAACTATAAGTAATGATTTGAATATTTTTACAGTATCATCAAAATGAAAAAAGAGTGGCGCAAGAATAATAAGCAAACCTTTTAAAAGGTATAATAATTGAATTAAATACGAATTTTTGTGTATTAAAAATTGAGTATCTTCTTTACCGAAATGAAAGGCTGCAACTGACAGAAAAATTAAGAGTGTAGCTGCAGGAAATAGCAACCAAATAAAAATGACACTTAGTGCAATAAAAATATAAATAATATAGAAAACATATATTCCCTCAAAACTAAATATCTTAAGTAGTTTTTTACCTTTAATGTTATCTAGTGCACCGTGTGAAACTCCAATAGTTAAAATTAAAAATAAACATATTGTTGAAGAAATATCTAAATAGTTAAATTTGAACATCACTATAGAAAATAGGTTAATTAATAAAAAAAATATAAATGAATGATTAAGGTTAATTTTTTTAATTAATTGATTAGTCATTTAAAATAATTCTTTTAAAAACTTCCATTTAGGCATTTTTAAAATTATTTCTAAATCTTCAAAAAAATTGCTTTTATTAGATAAGAAATTAATAGCAGTCTTAGGAGAACTATTAAACATTTTAAAGAAAATTTCTCCCATATCTGAAGAGTTATTTCTTAAAACCTTCAAAAATATATTGTCTAAAAAATCATATTTTTTTTTAATTTTAAACAATTTAGCTTTGGAAATATTTTCAATGTTTTCTGCTATATATTTGCTGTGTTCCTGAATATTTAAAAATGTATAACCAGTACTTAATCTTGTCATATCACCGGCTGATCCAATATTTATTTCATTTAATTTTTTAAGATTTTTATTTCTAAATAGAGGTATAGAGCCTTCTTCTTTAAAATTGATTTTATAATTTTTGATATTTAAATGGTTTTTTAAGTATTGATCTATTTGATTATTATAATCTTTTATATTTTCATTACTTAAATTTGATATCCAGGTAGTTTCCACAAGTGCATTTTTTTTCGTAAAAGGGAGAGTATAAAAAAAATGAACCTCATTTTTCTGATCGCACGCAAAATCCATTAAGTTAAATATTTCGTCATCGAAAAAATCTTTTTCAGTTTCTATTTCTACACCACAAAAATGTTGCCACAAATTACTTGGTTTATTTTCAAAATTTGGAACACTATTAAAAATTATTGAATTTGATAATTCAACATCATTAATATTTTTAAAAAATTTTATATTTTCATTTAATTTAAGCTTTGAAAGGATTTTGTCATAAAATTTTCCACTATCTATTGATTGATATGGTGTTAGCTTACAATCAATAAACTTCGTATCATTAGATATGTTTATAGAGAAATTATCCCAACTTTTTTTGACACAATCATCAAAATTATGTGGAAATACTCTCCAAAATGACCAAGTTTTATCTCTTTTATATTCATCTCTAGGCTCAATTATAGCCAAAGATTTATTTTTTAATTTATCAGAAATTTCAAGTTCATAAGCTAAAGACAAACCTGCACAACCACCACCGATAATTATATAATCAAAATCTTTCATTTAAATTTATCTCTTCATTAATTAATGAATGATCATGTTCAATGTTATTATCATTTTTATTTGTAAATGTTAAAATTATTAAATCAAAAATCGATAAAAAAGTTTCAATAATTTTTTCGATTTTTGTTACATAAATTTTTCCAGAATTTTTATAATTTTCTAAGTTATTTTTATTAAGTATTTTGTGTCCAATTTTTCTATATACACGTCTTGCAACTAAAATAGAAAATCTGAAACTTAAAGGTATTTCTTTAATTGAGTAAAAAGAATTTTCATAAAATTTTTCAGACAAAGAAATAGTAGATTTAATGTCGTTGAAATTTTCATTGATATAAATTCTTTTGTTATTTTTATCTTCAATTACATCCCTTGAAATATTGGTAAGTTGCATTGCTATTCCAAGATCGATAGCTGATTTTAAGGAATTTATCTTATTAACTTTTAAAATTTTTGCCATCATCAAACCGACTGTACCTGCTACTCTATAAGAGTATATTAATAATTCTTTTTTTGATTTTAATTCTACTCTTTCTTTTATATCTGAATTAATCCCATCAAATAAATCATTGATTGCTTTTGTTGAAATATTAAATTCATCTACAAGTTCCCAAATATTTTTAATAACAATGTTTTGAAAGTTTTTATTTAAAAAATCTTTCTTAAAATTTTCAAATTTAATTATTTTGTCTTCCAATTTTCCTGGATCATCAGCAATATTATCTGCTTCCCTACAAAAATCATAAAGTGCGGAGCATTTTTCATAAGTTTTTTTGGGTAAAAAAAAACCAGCCCAGTTAAATGATTTCGCATATTTTGCTAAATAATTTTTAGTTAACATTCTAAATTAATTTATCTAATACTTTGGCCGAGGAAAGTACTCCTGGTACCCCTGCGCCTGGGTGAGTTCCAGCACCGACAAAATACAGACCATTGTAAATTTCCGATTTATTATGAAATCTAAAATAAGCTGATTGAGTGAATTTAGGCTGAATTGAAAAACCTGATCCATATTTTGTATTAAGTTCTTTCTCAAAATAATCAGGCGTAAGATAAAAGTCAGAAACAATATTAGTTCTAAGATCAGGCATTAAATCTTTTTCCATTTTATCAATAACAAGGTTTTTCATTTTTTCACCTTCTATTTGCCAATCTATATTTGATTGATTATTTGGAACTGGCACTAATACATAAAAACAATCACTCCCTTCAGGAGCCATACTCTTATCTGTTGCAGAGGGTCTATGAAGATAATAACTGATATCGTTATTTAATTTTTTATGATCAAAAATATCATCTAGATGTTCCTTATATTTGTTTCCAAATTTAATTGTATGATGTTCAACGTTTTCATAGACTTTTTTGGTTCCAAAATAATAAACAAATAAACCCATTGAGTAATCCATTCTTTTTTGTTTCCAATCAAACAGCATTGAATTTTTTAGGTTTTTACTAGTCATTTTTTCATAAAAAGCAGGAGGGTCTGCATTACAAATTACGTTATCAGCTTCAATAATCTCTTCATTGTTAACTACAACACCAGTAATTTTATTATTCTTTGTAATAATTTCTCTTACTTCGGTATTTTTTATTATCTCGATTTCTATTTCCTCCATTAACTTTTCAAATCCTTTAATTATATTTCCTGTGCCACCCATTGAATAATGAATGCCCCATTTTTTTTCCAAATAAAGAATTAGTCCATAAATTGATGTAGTTGTGAATGGATTACCACCAACTAACAGTGGATGCATACTAAGCATCCTTCTTAATTTTTCATTTTTTACGTAAGACGATACTAATGAATAAACTGATTTATAACTCTTAAGTTTTAATAATGCTGGAAGCTGTTTCATCATAAAAAAAGGTTTATCAAATGGAACATCTGCAAGCTCTAAAAATCCCTTCTCAAAAATTTTTTTGGTAAAACTTACTAAATTCTCGTAACCGATCACATCTTCTTGATTTAAATTTTTAATTTGTTTTTTCATTTCCATTTCATCACCTGAGTAATTAAATTTAGTTTGGTCTTCGAAAACAAATTGATACCAAATTTTAAGTGGGGTTAGTTTTATATAATCCTCAGGGTTTTTATTAAACAAACTAAATAATTCGTTAATTAAATATGGAGCTGTTATTACTGTTGGCCCAGCATCAAAAGTAAAACCATCTTTTTTAAAAACTCTAGCTCTTCCACCAAGATCTGAATGTTTTTCAATTAATTTAACTTTATGTCCTTTAGCTTTCAGTCTTATTGCAGCAGCAATACCACCAAATCCAGATCCAATAACTATAGAATTCATTGCTATAATTTATAGCTTTTTCAGGAAATTGTAAGCGTATTATGAGTTTATTTTTTTTAGCTGTTCTTTAGTTTCTTCTAAATTTTTTTGAAAGACAGCATCAAGTTTTGATTTATCAACTGATGTAGTTATGATTTTTTTTACTGAGTCCACCGCTATTTTAATTGAAGCATCTTTTATTTCTTTCAATGCAGCCTCTTTCATTTGGCTAATCTTATTTTCAGCCAAACTCTTTTTAATCTCTGAGGATTTATGAAATTTGTCATTTAAATCTATAATTAATTTATCCGATTCTTTTTTTGCATTTTCTAAAATTTCATTACTTACTGTAGTAGCGGTATCTAATTTTTTTTGTGCATTATCGAGTAAAGTTTTTGCCTCTGTTCTCAATTTTTCACTTTCATCTATCTCATTTTTGATATCTGAAATCATACCGTCAAGCATTTGTGAAACTTTTTGTGGAATCTTAAAATAAACTAAAACACCGATAAAGATTACAAATGAAATTGCTACCCAGAAAGTTGCATCAATTGCCATAATATTTATCTCCATTTCTTCTAGATAGATCGTCAACAATTGCTGATATACTGCTATTATTTACCTCAGCACCAATAAGTTTCTGTAGTAACTCAGAAGATGTATCTATAGCAATTTTATTTATTTTATCAGGCGCAGTATCTCTTAAAGCTTGGATTTCTTCCTCTGCTTTAGATATTTCCTCATCTATTTGTTTATCAAGCACATCTCTTTTTGCATTTATATCTTTAATCGCTTTCTCTCTTGCTTGATTAAACATACTATTTGCTTCAGTTTTGCTTTTTAATATTATTTGATCGTACTCTTTAAGTTTGGTCTCACTATCTTCTCTTTGTTTTTCAGCTGCCTCAATATTTTCTAGAATTTGAGATTTTCTAGATTCTAAGTTGTTGCTAATTTTTGGAAGAATTAGTTTAGATAAAACTAAATACATTATCCCAAAAGTAAGTACCAACCAGAAAATCTGAGAAACCCAAAACTCAGGATTTAATTGAGGCATACCTCCACTTTCAGCTGCAAAAGCTTCTTTAATTAAAAAGAAGCTTAAAAATATTAAATGAAGATATATTTTTTTGACCATTGACTTAAAACGCAAATAAAATAATCAACGCAACAACTAATCCAAATAATCCTGTTGCTTCAGCAAGTGCGAAACCTAAAAGTAGGTTTGGAAATTGTTTCTGTGCTGCTGATGGGTTTCTCATAGCACCTGATAAATAATTTCCGAAAATTATTCCAATACCAACACCGGCACCAGCTAAAGCTATTGCTGCTAAACCTGCTCCGATCATTTTTGCTGCTTCTAATTCCATTATATCCTCCTCTGTTATTAATGGTGTAAATTTAATGCATCATTTAAATAGATGCAGGTTAAAATTGCAAAAACATATGCTTGAAGAAAAGCAACTAATATCTCCAAACCAGTTAATGCAACTGAAAAACTAAGTGGAAGCCATCCACCAACTATTCCAAGACTAATTACAAAGCCTCCGAAAACTTTCATCATTGTATGACCAGCCATCATATTTGCAAATAATCTAACTGATAGACTTATTGGTCTACTTAGATAAGAAATAATCTCTATCACTACTATTAAAGGAAGTAGCACAGCTGGTACTCCACTTGGTACAAATAATTTTAAATATCCAAAACCATGTTTAATAAATCCTATTACAGTTACGCCAATAAAAATAAATGCAGCAAGAACAAATGTAACAATAATATGACTAGTTACTGTGAATGTGTACGGTATCATTCCGAACATGTTGCAAAACAAAACAAACATGAACAATGAAAAAATAAAAGCAAAATACGGTTTTGCTTTAGAACCAGCTGTATCACTTATCATTTTTGAAACAAAAGTATAGCTAAGTTCCGCTAATAACTGAATTTTATTTGGTAAGATTGAATTTTTCTTAGATCCTAAATTAAAAATTAATAAAATAGAAACTGTACTTATAATCATAAACAAACTTGCGTTTGTAAAAGATATATCAAATGCTCCAACTTTTATTTCAGGTCCAATTCTATAAACATCGAATTGGGACATTGGATTTGCTGCCATAGTAGTAACTTATTTTTGCATCTTCTTTGCTGATTTAATCACATTCATAATTCCAGCGATCACGCCAACAAAAAAAAATATTAATATAAACCAGGGTTTAGTACCAAAGGTCTTGTCAAAAATAAACCCAATAATTGTCCCCACAGCAACTGCAGACACAAGTTCTGTGCTCAATTTGAATGCTGTTCCAATAGGTGAGGGATTATCCTTCTTGTTGTAAAGATTTTTCTTAGAAATCTTGCTTTTTGCAATCTCTAAGCGAGTTTTAAAAGGGTCTTTTGCCATTTATATTGCTTAAGCAACCATACTTTCTGCTTTTTGAAGGTCTACAGCAACTAGTTGGCTTATACCTTTTTGAGGCATAGTTACTCCATATAGCCTATTCATTTTAGACATTGTTAAGGCGTGGTGAGTAACAATTATAAATTTTGTGTTAGTAATTTTAATTAACTCCTCAAGCAAGCTACAAAATCTTGTGACGTTAGCATCATCAAGAGGAGCGTCTACTTCATCCAAAACACAAATTGGAGAAGGGTTGGTTAAGAATACCGCAAAAATTAAAGATAGAGCAGTTAGAGCTTGCTCACCACCAGATAGTAGAGTTATAGATTGAAGCCTTTTTCCTGGCGGGCTAACCAACATTTCTAAACCAGCTTCCAATGGATCATCAGAATCTACTAATTCAAGTTTGGCATTTCCTCCATTAAAAAGTTTTGTATAAACCTCATTAAATTTTCTATTAACTTTTTCAAATGCTTCAACAAGTCTTTCCCTTCCTTTTTGATTTAGCTCATCAATACTATCTTTAAGTTTAACTATTGCAGTAACTAGGTCACTACGATCTTGTTCCATTTTTTTTATTTCTTCTTCATACTTACTAGTTTCTTCATCTGCTTTTAAATTGATAGATCCCAATTGATCTCTTTGTTGTTTTTTTTTATCTAAAGCATCTTCTTGATCTACATGATTTGGAAGTTCTTCAACTCCAAATAAATTAGAATTTTCTAAAATATTTTCTTCTGTTAAATTTAATTCTGTATTAATTCTATCAAGCAAATCATATTTTCTTTTTTGTAAACCTTCTATGGTTGCTCCTGAGCTAGCTTTCCGCTCTCTTATTTGAATTGATTGCTCTTGTATTTCATTTAATTGGGTTCTTAACGTTTCAATTTTTTTATCAGTTTCATCTATAATTTTTTCATTCTCTATTTTTTCTTCATCGGAAATTCTTAAATTTTCAGAAATTTGACCTTTTCTTTCTGCTTGTACTCTTGGTTGATTTTCTAAATCATTTAATTGTTTAGATAATTTATTTTTCCTTTCAGTCAATTCATTGACCATTTTTTCTGAATTAGATAAAAGATTTTTCCAGCTTTCTATTTCGGTTTCTATTGTTTTTATTCTTTCATTTCTTTTTACCGACTCATTCTTTATTGACTGATTTTTGCTGTATGCATCAGCATACTTTTCTTGAAGTATTTTAATATTTTGGGATTTCTCATTTACACTTAATAACTCTGTTCTTGATTTTTCATTTTTTAAATCATTAATAAAATTGTCTAATTCCATATTACATCTATCGAGTAATGTAACTGCTTGATTTATCTCATTGCTATCAATCAATTCTTTTGCTCTAGAAATTGAATTTTTTACATTCTTTATAGGACCAATGCTTATTTTAATTGTATCGTCAGCTAAATTATTAACTACTTCATCAACTTCTTTTTGCTCTCTTTCAAGTTCACTTTTTGCATTTTCTAGATCTTCGTTTGATAACTTTTCTGTTTCAAAATATTTTGAATCTATTTCGATTAGGTCTGACTTTTCTTCTTTTAACCTTTTTTCATTCGAGTTAGCATCAATTATAATTCCATTTTCTCTTGATATATCTTCGTCTAAGGTCTTTATTGATTTTTTAATGGTTTCAATTTCATCTTGAATTCTAGTATTTTCTTCATCTAGGTTCTGTAGCTCTAAATTAAGTCTCTGTATTCTTGATAAATTCTCAATATTTTTTTCTCTAAGTGGAGCAACTTTATCAGTCGATGTTACTATTAAGTTTTCAAGCTCAGATATCTGATTATTGAAACTTTCAACTTCACTTTCTGCTTCAGTATTAATTTCATTTTCTATCCTAATTTCCTTATCGATATCTAATAATCTTAGATAATATAGACCAGCCTCTATTTTTTTTATTTCCTCTGAAATTAATTTGTATTTTGTAGCTTCCTCTGCTTGCTTTTGAAGATTTGCTAATTGTTTTTCTTGTTGTCTTCGTAACTCATCAGCTCTTTTTAAATTATTTTCAGCTGCACCAAGTCTCAGTTCAGCTTCATGTCTTCTTACGTGTAAACCAGAAATTCCAGCAGCTTCTTCAAGTATAGCTCTTCTATCAGTAGGTTTTGCAGTCACTAAAGCTCCAATTCTTCCTTGACTAATCATAGAAGGAGAATGTGCACCTGTTGAAAGATCTGCAAAGAACATTTGTGCATCTCTAGCTCTTACCTCTTTATCGTTAATATAAAATTTAGAACCCTTGTCTTTTTCAATTTTTCTTCTGACTTGAATGTTTTCTAATTCACGATATTGAATGGGACCTTCTTTTTCTTTATTCTCTACCTCAATAGAAACTTCAGCAATATTTTTTGATGCTTTATTAGATGTGCCTGAAAAAATTACATCTTCCATTCCTGAACCTCTCATACTTTTTGCAGAGGTCTCTCCCATTACCCATCTTAAAGATTCTACTATGTTTGATTTCCCGCAGCCGTTAGGACCTACTATTCCCGTAAGACCTTCTTCTATTAAGAAATTTGTTTTTTCAGCAAATGATTTAAATCCATTTAATTGGATTTTTTTAAACTCCATGCACTAACTTATATCATTTTTTCTAGTGCTTTTTTCAAATTTTTATAATTAAGTTTTTTTTCGAATTTTTTGTTGTTAATTATTATCGTAGGAGTTGAGCTTATTTTAAAATTTTTTGCACCCTCTATTCGGTCATTTAACACAAAATCCTCAATATTTTTGTTATTCACACAAGACTCAAAATCTATAGAGAAACCCTCGTTTTTTAAAAACATCTGCAGATTTTTATTTGCTTCTTCAACAGAGCTTCCTTTCACCCATTTTTGTTGATTGGTATATAGACTTTCCAAAATATCGGGATTTCCATCATTATTACATTGTGCAACTTTAGAGGCGTTGAAGGCGGCAATATCTAAAGGAAAGTGTCTAAACTCTATTTTAGCAAGACCTGTATCTAAATATTCCTTTTTAAGTTCTGGATAAACGTTTTTATGGAAATTAGCACAATGGCTACAAGTTAGTGACTCAAACGCAATTATAGTTATTTTTGCCTCTTTATTTCCAACGATAATTCTTTTTACTTCTTCAGCATTTAAATTTGAAAAGCTTCCCAAAAAAATTATGGCAAGTAATATAATTTTCTTCATTTTTCTTTATAAACTTTTGTTAATTCTGTTAATGATTTTTTAATTTTTTCGTTTTTAACATCTTTAATTTTATCTCGATATTTACTAATTGCCACATTATTTGATTTAGTATCATTCAAACTGTTAGTTTTTTGTTCATCGTCAAAGCTAATAAATTTAAGCTTTTCAACCACATCGTAGCCGAAAAAATTATTCATTTTATCTAAAATATTTTTTTTTGAATATTCTACATCTACTTCATGGCCTCTTTTAACCATTATAACTAAAGTACTAACACCAAATCGATTTGAGTTTTTGAATGTTTTTGGGAAACAGACTTTAAATAGTTCATTCCCAACTAAATATTTCCAATTACTGAGTGTTTCTGAATATATATGACCTTTTTTACTAATAATTTTTTTTAAATTTTTTGGCAAAGTGTCTTTGAAAGATCTTAATCCTTGAATGCTAGTATTTCTCTGCTTAGTATTATTTTTAAATTGCATATGAAAGATCTAATAATAACAAATAAAATTCTCAATTGGTACGATATAAATAAGAGATCTTTACCTTGGAGAATTAAGGTTTCACAAGAAAAGAAACAATATTTTACATTGGTTAGCGAGTTCATGTTGCAACAAACGCAGGTAGCTACTGTGATACCTTATTTTAATAGATTTATTAAAAATATTCCTAATATTGAAAAGTTATCAAAATATAACGATAGAAAATTAATCAAACTTTGGGAAGGTCTTGGATATTATTCAAGAGTAAGAAATTTAAAAAAAACTGCTCAAATGATTGTTAAAAAATATAACAAAAAAATACCTAGAGATTTTTATGAATTAAAATCATTACCAGGCATTGGTGATTATACAGCAAGTGCAATTTCAGCAATTGCATTTAACAAACCAATAATTCCTTTGGATGGAAACATTGAAAGAGTATTAAAAAGATACTTATATTTAAAGAAACAAAGTCAAATTAAAAAAGAATTCTTACAAGATCAAAAAAAAATTTTTGGTACATCAACAAAAAGATCAAGCGATTATGCACAAGCTTTGATGGAACTAGGTGCATTAATTTGCAAACCTACAAATCCAATTTGCAACAAATGTCCATTATTTAATAATTGCAAAGCTTTTAAAAATAAAAATTTTGATTTAGTAAAATTGAAGAAAATTAATAAGGAAACATATTATAAATTGAATGTTTATAAAAAAAATGATCAATATTTATTAATCAAAAATAATAAATTTAATTTTTTAAAAAATTTTAATATTTTTCCAATGGATCAATTAAATAATCCTAAAAATTTTGATAAAGATTTAAATTTTAAAATATCTAATATGAATATGAATATTAAAATTGAATATAAAAAGAAGTACAACTTTTATAAAAATATAAATTGGGTAAATCCCACAAAACTTGAAAATTATGTACTCCCAACTTTTACCAAAAAGATAATAAAATTTTTAGAAAGTCAAAAATGAAAAAAATAGCAATTATTGGTGCAGGTATTTCGGGTTTGTTTATAGCCAATTTATTTAAAGGAAATAAAGATTATCAGGTCACAATTTATGAAAAAAAAACTTCATTAGAAACAGAGGAAGGTTATGGTATTCAATTATCTGTTAATAGCGTAAAGCTACTAAACAAATTAGGTTTCTCTTCCTTGTCAAACAAAGAGAAATTTAATCCAAAAAAAATTGATTTTTATGAAATTAAAAATTCAAAAAAAATTTGTGATTTAGATATTTCGGAATTTAATTCTGATGATTGTAATTACACAACGTTGAAAAGATCAAAATTACTTCACTTTTTAATCAATGGACTAGAAAAAAATACAATCCATTTTAACTGCAGTTTAGACAAGATAGAATACATTAATGATTCAATAAATTTAACTTTTGATAAGGAAAAAATAACGTGTGATCTTTTAATTATTTCAGACGGTGTATTTTCAAAAGGAAAGTCATTAATTTCAAATAATAATTCAGAACCAATTTATAATAACACTATCGCTGTTAGAGCCAGTGTATCTAAAGAAAGTCTTGATAATATAAATGAGGAGAACATTTCTTTATTTTTAGGATCAGATTTTCATTATGTATTATATCCACTTAATAATGATAAAAATTTTAATTTTATAGGCATATTGAAGAATAAGTTAAATTCTGATCAGCAAAAAAACCACAATTTTTGTAATGAAAGCACATTTATTGAGAGCATTAAACAAAAATTATCTGAAAAAATTTCATTAAAAATATTTCAGAGTCTTGAGGATATTAAATTATTTCCAGTATTTGTAAGTAAAAATCCATTTATTCCTCCCAAAAATATTTTTTTAGTTGGTGATGCTTTTTTTGCATTCTCTCCATCTTTTGCTCAGGGAGCCTCACAATCAATAGAAGGAGCCAATCACTTGCATGAAGTTATAATTAATCAAAAAAACGATTTTTACAATTCAAGATTACAGAGAGTAAAAATGATTAATAGAAGATCTGATTTTAATCAATTTGCTTTCCATTTATCAAATCCGATTATGATCTTTTTTAGAAATATTTTTTTAAAGCTTTTGACGAAAAATAAAAACTTTCTACAAAGTTATTTAGGTAAAATTTATAAAAATTAATTTTTAGAAATTAATCTTCGTCTCAAGTAATCGATTGGGTAGGTTCGACCATTAATATCAAAATGCCAAAATGTCCAACCATTACAGCTTTCAGCTCCTAAAATAGTAGCTGCAACTTTATGAATTGAACCTTCTGCTTGATTATGTTTGATACTACCATCAGCCATTATTCTTGCTGTTATTTTTTTCTTATTATCAAAAATATTTGTTCCAGGCTTAATTATTCCAAGTTCTACCAGTGATCCAAATGGAATTCTTGGTTTTGATCTATTATTTTTAAGTGTATCTAACAAATCATCTTTAATTGGTTTGGTAGCATTTACTCGTTGCTCAGCCGCTTTAAAATAATTTTTTTCTTTTTCTATACCAAAATAATTTCTACCTAGTTTTTTTGCAACTACTGCAGAAGTTCCAGAACCTAAAAAAGGATCAAGAATTAGATCATTTTTATTTGATGTAGCTAGTAAAATTCTGTGTAAAAGTGATTCTGGTTTTTGAGTAGAATGAATTTTTTTTCCATTTTTTTTAAGTCTTTCAGAACCACTACAAATAGGAAGATTCCAATTAGATCTCATCTGAAGATCATCATTTAAACATTTTAAAGACTGATAATTAAATGTATATTTTGATTTTTCGCTTTTCGACGCCCAAATTAAAGTCTCATGAGCATTTGTAAATCTTGTACCTCTAAAGTTAGGCATTGGATTATTTTTATTCCAGATGACATCATTAAGTATCCAGAATCCTAAATTTTGTATTGCAGTTCCTACTCTAAAAATATTATGATAACTACCTATTACCCAAATAGCTCCATCTTTTTTTAAAATCCTTTTACATTCATTAAGCCATTCATATGTGAACTCATCATATTTTTTGAAATTCTCAAATTGATCCCACTTATCGTTTACAGCGCTGACCTTTGACATATCTGGTCTAGTCAATTCACTTTTTAATTGCAAATTATATGGAGGATCAGCAAAAATTAAATCAAAAGTTTCACTTGGAATTTTTTTTAATTCTTCGAGACTGTCTCCGTTAATAATTTTATTTTTAAAATTAGATTTCATTTTTAAAAATTAATTAGACTCCAAATGGATTCTTCGGTCAACCTGTGATTGAAAAAATTGAATTCGATTTGTGTATCGAATTTTAATGATAACTAGATGTAGTATTAAATTAATCTAGATATGGGAGAGAAAGTTTTTCTATGATGTTTAGTTATGCCTAGTTTTTTTAATGCTTGTAAATGTTTTTTAGTACCATAACCAAAATTTTTATCCCAATGATAACCTTTGTTTTTTTTTGATAGAGCAGCAACAAATCTATCTCTTGATACCTTGGCTATTATAGAGGCTGCTGAAATTGAAGGAATTTTTTTATCACCCTTTATGATTGATTTTAATTTATAATTTTTTATTTGTGGAATTTTGCTTCCATCTATCAATACGAGAGTTGGTTTTTTTGTTAATTTTAATATAGCTCTTTTCATTGCCAGTAAACTTGCATTTAGTATATTGAGTTTTTCAATCTCACTAACAGAGGCTTTACCTAATGACCAAATTGAATTTTTTTTAATATAATTAAAAAGGTATTCTCTCTTTTTTTTACTCAACAGTTTTGAGTCTTTTAAAATTTTTGGATCTGCAGATTTCTTTAGAATGACAGCAGCAGCATAAACAGGACCTATTAAACTACCTCTGCCGACCTCATCAACACCAGCTATTAATTTCATTAAATTGTTAATTTTAACTCTCTAACTTTTTCTCTTATTTTTTTTAAATCTTCCCATGAATATTTTTTTTTATCTGGATATCTAATTAAATAAGAAGGGTTAAAAGTTATCATTAAAGGATAAGTATTATTATTTAAAATTATTTCCTTCCATTTACCTCTTTCTGAAGATATTTTTTCATTTATCCCAGTAACAGCCTCCATAGCAGTGCTACCCATTAAAATTATAATTTTGGGATCAATAATAGATATATGTTCTTTTAAAAAGTTTGAGTAACGTTTAATTTCTTGCGAAGTTGGTTTTCTATCCTCTGGTGGTCTAAAATTTATTGCATAACTTGTATAAATATTTTGTCTTTTAATATTTATTGCTATTAACATTTTGTCTAAAAGCTCTCCACTTTCTCCTTTGAAAGGATTTCCTACTTTGTCTTCAATTTCATTTGGAGCTTCTCCGATTAACATTATAGGACTATCAATATTTCCTTCTCCAAGAACAATATTTTTGGAATTATTTCTTAGTTTACAATTTTCAATTGAATTTAATTGTTTCTTTAGATTTTTTAATAAATCTTGTTTATTTCTTTGACTGATATCACTTTCTTTTTCGACCTTAGAAAACCTATTAATAGGTTTTTTATCAAATACAAAATTGGCTTCTATTGTATTTATTAATTCTTCGTTTAATTTGTCTTTTTGATTTATCAATTTTTTCACCTTACAAGGATTAAATGATATCTAAAATATTTAAAATCATATTATTATTGGCTTTATCCTATCAGACACCCATTTATTCTAAAAGTACAAGTTTTAATGATTTCAATTCAAGAGATTTATCTAATTATTTTTCAGGTATTATAGCTTATGAAAATAGAGATAATTCAGAAGCTTTAAAATACTTCAATTTAAGTAAAGTTTTACTAAACAGCCATGACAATTATTTAAAAAGATATGTTAATTCACTTGTATTGGAAAACAAAGTAGCGCAAGCAATAAATGTTGTAAAAAATAACTCAAAAAAAAGTAACTCAGATTTTTTTGATGCATATGTTTTGTTAATAATTGATAGTTTGAAAAAAAATGATTTTGATAAAGCTGATATTTACTTAGATCAAAGTTTGAGATTTCAGGAAGAAAATAGGATTAATCTAGTAATTTTTGAGACTTTCAAGCAGTATATTTACACTTTTAAAAATAAAAAACTTTTACTTAATAAGAAAAAATTTGGAAACTTATCATTAATAGCTGAGGCATTTCAAAGATGTTATTATAACGATCAAAGAACCGGCACCTTCTTTTTAAATTTAATTAATAGTCAACAAGGTGATTATTCAAGATATGTATTTTTTTATGTAAATTATCTTATTCAGAACAAGGAGTTTGATCAGGCAAAGTCTGTAATAGATCAAATTGATTATATTGGCTCAACACTTTTGTTAACTCAAACCAAAAGCTGGATAGATAATAATAAGTTTAAAAGTTTTGAAAAAATTTTCTCATGTGGAAATCACAATGATATAATTAGTGAATTTTTATTTTTGATATCAAATCTTTATTCATCACAAGATAATTTTGAAAAATCAAATTTTTATTTAAATTTATCAATATACTTAAATCCTAAATTTGAATTTAATTTATCACTTGTTTCAGAAAATTTCTTTGCAGATGGTGAATACAGCAAGGTAAAAAAAATAGTAAGAAAATTTAAAGAGACTGATGAATTTTATTATTGGTTTAGAGTTAAAAAAGAAGCACAAATAATAGTGAAAGAACAAAATTATGAAAAGGGCACAAGCTATATCGAGTCTAAATTTAAAAATATTGAAAAACCTAACCCAAAGATCATTTTTGATTTAGCAAATTTTTACAAAAACTCTAAAAATTATGAACTTGCAATTGATTATTATTCAAGTTTAATCTCTTCACTAGAGGATACCTCTTTAATTAAATCAGATATTTTATATCGAAGAGGTGGGTGTTATGAAAGATTAGGTAATCATGAGAAGTCAGATGAAGATTTACTTCATGCTCTAAGGATAAGACCTGATGATGCATACGTACTAAATTATCTTGCTTATTCTTGGTTAGAACGTGATTTCAAAATAGATGAAGCGATGGAAATGTTAAAAATAGCTTATAATTTAAAAAGTAACGATCCCTATATTATTGACTCAATTGGTTGGGCATATTTTTTGATAGATGAATATGATGAAGCAGAAAAATATTTAAAAAGAGCTGTTGAATTAATGCCAGATGATCCAATAGTAAATGATCATTACGGAGATATATTGTGGAAGCTAGATCAAAAAATTCAGGCACGATATTTTTGGAATAGTGTGTTGAGTTTTGATGATACTGAAGATGATATGAGAGAAAATATAAACAAAAAATTGATTACTGGCTTAAAATCTATTCAATGAAATTAAATTTAAAGTCTCATGCTAAAATCAATTTAGCTCTCAATGTGACAGGAAAAAATAAATCATTACATAAAATAGAAAGCATCATTAGTTTTATTGATTTGTATGATGTTATTTCAGTTAAAAAAACAAGAGGTGAAAAGCATAATATTTTTTTTCAAGGGAAATTTGCAAAAGGTATTGGAAAAAAAAATACTGTTCAAAAACTCTTTCAAATTCTAGATCGAGAAAGGTTGTTACTAAATCAAAAATTTAGAGTTTCTATAACTAAGAATATACCCCCAAAAGCTGGACTTGGTGGAGGTTCAATAAATGCTGCGAGTATTTTAAATTTTTTAAATAAAAAAAAGATAATTAGAATTAGTAAAAAAAAAATTTTGAAGGTTTGCACTGAAATAGGGTCTGATGTTATTTTAGGTATAGAACCGTCTAGCTCAGTTTTACTTTCAAACAATAAAATTAAAAAATTTTTAAATTGTCCGATTCTAAATATGCTTTTAATAAAGCCTAATTTTGGTTGTGCGACAAAAAAAATTTATTCTAACGTTAGAAATTTTACAAAACCAAAATTTAACAATCCAAAAAAAAATATGTTTGGTTATAAATTTTTAAAAAATCAAAGTAATACCTTAGAAGATGTTGCAATTTCAAAATACCCACAAATAAAAAAGATTAAGTTATTTTTAGAAAAGACTAATAATCCTGAGTTTGTAAGAATGACTGGTTCTGGTTCTACAGTTATTGCGTACTATAAATCAGTCAAAGACTGTAATTTAGCAAAAGTTCAATTTAAGAGGAAATTTAAAAATTGTTGGTTGTATGTATCAAAAACTATATAAATTTATTTTTTTTGTGTTATAGGAACTATAATATTGGGGCGTAGCCAAGCGGTAAGGCACGGGTTTTTGGTACCTGCATCCTAGGTTCGAATCCTAGCGCCCCAGCCATATATATGGATAAATTTTTAGATAAAATTTTTTTTAGGTCCAAAAATCTAAATTATATAAGCAAAAATATAAAAAACATATCCGAGAACACTCCTGCAAAAAAAATTTTTGAAGCAATCAATAATTATTCCGAAAATAGTGAATTAAGATTTGTTGGAGGATGTATTAGAAAAATTATAAATCGAGAAGAAATAGATGACATTGATTTAGCAACTAACATTACGCCAGATGAAGTCTGTGAAGCACTAAATAAAAATCAAATTAAGTTTTTTGAATCAGGCAAAGAACACGGCACGATAACTGCAGTAATAAATGAACAAAACTATGAAATTACCTCACTTAGAAAAGACGTTGTAACAGATGGAAGACATGCAAAAGTTGAATTTACTGCTGATTGGAGAGAAGATTCAAAAAGAAGAGATTTTACTATTAATGCTATTTACTCCGATAGTTTAGGAAATTTATTTGATCCACAAAATGGTAAGCTAGATTTAAATAAAGGTGTTTTAAAATTTATTGGAGATCCAGAAAAAAGAATTCAAGAGGATTATCTAAGAATATTAAGATATTTTCGTTTTCATGTTAATTACTCAAATGAAAATCACAAAACAGAGATAATTAAAATTTTTAAAAAAAATATCAAAGGCATTTCGAACTTATCGTCTGAAAGATTATTAGATGAATTTAAAAAGACTGTTAAATCTAAAAATTTTCTCAAGTTATTTCAAGATCAACAAAGTTTAGAAATATTAGGAATAGTATTTCCACAATTTAAAAATATTAATCATTTTAAGAAGCTAAATTCATTCAGTTCTAAAGTTATCAGCAACTTTGACTTTATTTTTTTAATTGCATTACTGATAATTGATGAAACAGACAATACTGATTATTTCATTTACAAATTTAAAATCTCAAAAAAAGATCAAAAGAGACTAAAATTAATTCATTATTTTTTCAAAGAAAAGGTGAATATTAAAAGTTTTACAGAAAAAAACTTTAATAAAATATTTTACTATAATGGTAGACAAGCTGTAATTGATATAATTAATTTTAAATTGTTCTATTCTAGTAAGGTGGAAATTAAATTATTAAAACTACTTAAAATTTATGAAAATAAAACATTGCCTGAATTAAAAATTGGAGCAAATATTTTAATGTCTAAGTATAAAATTCCTGAGGGTAAAATTTTAGGTAATAAGTTAAAACTCATAGAAGAAACCTGGGTTCAAAATGGATTTAAAATTTCAGATAAACAGGTTGAAAAAATTGCCAAAAATTAAATATATTTAACGTCTTTAATTTCAAAATTCTTTGTGCCAGAAGGGGTACTTATTTCTACAAGATCACTTTTATTTTTACCTATTAATCCTTTTCCAATTGGCGACTGAAAGAAAATTAATTTTTGTTTTAAGTCAGCTTCATCTTTTCCAACAATTTTATAATTTATTTTTTCCCCACTATCTAAGTCTTCTAAATATACAGTTGATCCAAAAATTACTTTGCCCTCATTATTTAATTTAGTTACATCAATTACATTAGCTCTGGCTATTATGTCGTTTATTTCAGTAATCCTACCTTCATTATGAGACTGTTCTTCCTTTGCAGCATGATATTCGGCATTTTCTTTTAGATCTCCATGCGATCTTGCTTCAGCGATTGCGGCAACTATTTCAGGTCTTTTCTTTTCTTTTAAAAAAATAAGTTCTTCCTCTAATTTTTTTAGCCCGTTTAAAGTTATTGGTTCTTTTTCCATTTTTTATTTCCACTTAGCTAAAGGAGGTAACGACATTAAAATTCCTTCAACATTACCACCAGTTTGTAATCCAAATTTAGTTCCTCTATCATGAAGTAAATTAAATTCTGCGTAGCGACCTCTCTTAATATACTGCTTCTCTTTTTCTTTTAAAGACCATTTTTTCTTAATTTTTTTTCTAATAATTTCATTAAAGATCATTTGAAATGTAATACCAACATCTCTTACAAATTTAAAATCTTTTTCGAAGTTATCATCTTTGTAATCAAAAAAAATTCCTCCAATTCCTCTAGCTTCTTTTC
Source organism: uncultured Pelagibacteraceae bacterium (assembly GCA_902588855.1). Classification (GTDB taxonomy): domain Bacteria; phylum Pseudomonadota; class Alphaproteobacteria; order Pelagibacterales; family Pelagibacteraceae; genus Pelagibacter. The sequence goes on from CACIQS010000004.1 coordinate 37,768, forward strand.
TGTGGGGTAAATAAAAATATTCATCGCACCATTTCTTATATTTTTTATAATATTTTTTATTATGTTGATCACACATTAACTTCAAAGTTTTATGAAATTTATTCTTTTCATTATCATCTTTGATGGCCGGGGTTACATCCATTCCTCCTCCAAACCAGTTTTTTTGAGTACTGATATATCTTGTATTAAAATGCATAGCTGGAATATGTGGATTTTGCATATGCATAACTATTGAAATTCCTGAAGCCCAAAATCTAGGATTTTTTTCAGCGCCTAGTATATTTTTTTGAAATTTTTTAGGAAATTTTCCATATACTTTTGAAAAATTTACTCCAACTTTTTCAAAAATTTTTCCATTTTTTAAAATTCTATATTCACCACCACCTTCATCTTTTTTAGAGTTTCTTTTCCAAGAAGTTGATTCAAATTTAATTTTGTTATTTTCCAACTCAAGTATGTCATTACAAATTGCATTTTGTAGTAATTTGAACCAATTGCTTGTTAGGTCTTTTTTAATTGAATCGTTCATATTATATAAAATTATTTTGTCTTAAACTTTCAGCCAAAATTATTGCAACTGAAGACGCTATATTTAAAGATCTTACTTTTTCACTCATGGGAATTTTTAAACGATCACTAATTAGCTTATGAACCTTTTCAGGGACCCCAGCGCTCTCTCTTCCAAATAAAATTGTATCATCGGCTTTAAAATTAAATTTAGTATAATTTATAGAACCCTTGGTTGTCATTAAAACAATCCTTTGATTCTTTTTTTCTTCAAAAAAATGTTCTGCACTTTGATAAAATTTTATTTTACCATAGTCCATGTAATCCATGACAACTCTTTTAAACCTTTTGTCAGTTAATAAAAATCCACATGGCTCAATAATTTCCAATTCAGCTCCTAAACAGGCGCATGTTCTTATAATCGCAGCAGTATTCTGTGGAATATCAGGCTCGTATAGTGAAATTTTAGGTCTAGGTTTCATCTTTAATGTGTCATTCTTTCAGTAGAAAAATTACTTTTATCTTATAAGAAATCGTATATTAAATTAATTTTTTAACAAAAAATTATTAAAAATGTCAGACAAAAAGCCAAAAAGAAGAGAGTTTTTATTTACAGCGACCACAGCTGTAGGTGCCGTTGGAGCAGCAGCAGTAGTGTGGCCCATGGTAGATCAAATGAACCCAGATGCTTCAGTTAAAGCTTTAGCAAGTACAGAAGTGGATGTAAGTTCGGTTAAACCTGGAAACACAATTACAGTTCTGTGGAGAGGAAAGCCAGTTTTCATTAGAAGAAGAACAAAAGAAGAGATCGAAGAAGCAAGATCTGTAAAAATGGAGGAATTAATTCATCCAGAAAAAGATGAGGATAGAGCAAAAAATCCTGAATGGTTAGTGATGTTAGGAGTCTGTACTCATTTAGGATGTGTGCCTTTGAATGACAAAGGTGATTATAATGGATGGTTTTGTCCATGTCATGGTTCGCACTATGATACATCTGGAAGAATTAGAAAAGGACCAGCTCCTTGGAATATGGAAGTTCCTAAATATGAATTCGTGAATGCAAACACAATTAAAATAGGATAGTAAATTTATGAGTGATCACGATTATAAACCTAAATCTAAAGTTGGGCAGTGGTTTAACGATAGATTGCCGTTACTTACTCTTGCAAATCATTTAACAGATTATCCTACTCCAAAAAATTTAAATTACTGGTGGACATTTGGGGGAATTTTAACTTTTTGTCTAATCACACAAATCATAACAGGATTAACTCTAGCTATGCATTACATTGCTCATGCCGACATGGCATTTGAAAGTGTTGAACACATAATGAGAGATGTGAACTACGGGTGGTTAATAAGATATATACATGCAAATGGTGCATCAATGTTTTTTCTTGCAGTTTATATTCATATTTTTAGATCGTTATTTTATGGATCTTACAAATCTCCAAGAGAAATTATTTGGATTTTAGGAATAATTATTTATTTGTTAATGATGGCAGCTGCATTTATGGGTTATGTTTTGCCTTGGGGTCAAATGAGTTTCTGGGGAGCAACTGTTATTACAAATTTATTTAGTGCAATACCATTTGTAGGTGAGGGTATAGTTACATGGTTGTGGGGTGGATACTCAGTTGATAACCCAACTCTAACTAGATTTTTTACTTTACACTACTTAATTCCTTTTTTAATTTTAGGTCTTGTAGTTTTACATATTTGGGCACTTCATGTACCTGGAAATAACAATCCCGTTGGTATTGATATTAAAAAACCTTCTAAGGATACCGTCCCGTTCCATCCATACATTGTTATTAAAGATGGTTTTGCATTACTAATGTTCATGATTGTTTTTGCGTTTTTTGTTTTTTATACGCCTAATATTTTAGGTCACGCAGATAATTACATAGAGGCAAACCCTATGGTAACACCAGCTCATATAGTTCCAGAATGGTATTTGTTACCTTTTTATGCAATATTAAGATCAGTGCCAGATAAACTTCTTGGAGTAGTTGCAATGTTATCTGCAATTTTAATACTTGCAGCTTTACCTTGGTTAGATACTTCAAAAATCAGATCAGCAGTGTTTAGACCTTTGTACAAACAATTTTACTGGATTTTAGTAGCAGATGTTTTAATTCTAGGTTACGTGGGTGCAATGCCTGCAGAAGGTCTTTATTTATTAATAGCAAGAGTAGCCACTGCCTATTATTTCTTACATTTTTTAGTTATTCTCCCTGTACTCGGATTTAAAGAAAGAACATTACCTATCCCACTAAGTATAACAGAACCTATTTTAGGTGGATCACCGAACTTAGCAGCAGCAAGACATGGAGAAAGTAAAATAAAATAAAGTGAAAAAGTTATTTAAATTAATTTTAATACTTTCATTTTTTTCTCTAAATAGTGCTCAAACTTTTGCTGCGGAAAAGGTAGATTATCTTAAAACTGATTGGAGTTTTAAAGGTCTTTTTGGAAAATTTGATAGGGCAGCTCTTCAAAGGGGGTATCAAGTTTATACCGAAGTCTGTGCTTCTTGCCATTCAATGAAATATTTGAGCTACAGAAATTTATCAGAAGAGGGTGGACCAGAATTCTCTGTGGCAGCCGCAAAAGCAATTGCTGCTTCTTTTGAAGTTACAGACGGACCTAATGCTGATGGTGAAATGTTCACTAGACCTGGAAAACTTTCAGATAAATTTGTAATGCCATACGACAATGTAAAAGCCGCACAAGCTGCTAATGGAGGAGCGTATCCACCAGATATGTCTGTTTTAGTTAAAGCAAGAGGCGGTGGAGTTGATTACATTTATTCTCTACTTCAAGGTTATGAAGATCCACCAAGTGGAGTAACTTTGGATGATGGAGTTTATTATAACAAATATATGTATGGTAATAAGATTAGAATGGCAGCACCATTATCAGACGGAATAGTAGAGTATGGTGATGGCACTAACGCATCTGTTGAACAGATGTCAAAAGATGTAACAACATTTTTAATGTGGGCTGCAGAGCCTCACTTAGAAGCAAGACACCAAATGGGCTTTAAAGCTATAGTATATTTGATTATTTTAACTATTTTAGTTTACTTTAGTATGAAGAAAATTTGGTCACGTGTTGAATCTGAAGTTTAATACATCTCCATCTTTAACAATGTAATCTTTTCCTTCTAATCTCAATTTCCCATTTGCTTTAGAATTTATCCAGCCATCATTTGCTATAAAGTCTTCATAAGAAATAGTTTCAGCTCGAATAAAGCCTTTTTCAAAATCAGTATGTATTTCACCTGCTGCCTTAGGAGCTGTACAATTTTTTTTAATTGTCCATGCTCTTGTTTCCTCAGGACCTGATGTAAAATAAGTATCTAATTCTAGTATATTGTACCCTTTTTGAATTAACATGTTTAATCCAGTTTCTTTTAAACCTATCATTTCCATATAATTTTTTTTCTCTTCAGCAGGTAGCTCATTAATTTGATTTTCTATATCAGCAGATACAATTAGTGTATTTTCATTGCCAAATTTTTCTATGAAATCATTTGTATATTTGTTGCCATTCTGAACACTTTGTTCATCAACATTACAAACATATATTTTAGGCTTAATTGATAATAAACCACTTTGATTTAATTGCTTGGTATCAAATTGTGTTTTTAGAACTGAAATATCTTTATCATTATTTATGCAATCTAGAGCAATTTCTAAAATTTTAAGTTGCTCTTCATCTACATTTTTTTTGTTATTTTTTTCCAATCTTTTTTGAATACTTTCAAGATCTGCAAGCATCATTTCAGTTTCAATAATTTCCAAATCTCTAACTGGGTTTACATCAGGATTAACATTTTGGATATCATCAGAGTCAAAACATCTAATCATGTGAATTACTGCATCAACTTCTCTGATATGAGAGAGAAATTTATTTCCTAATCCTTCTCCTTTTGAAGCTCCTTTTACAAGACCAGCAATATCAACAAATGAAATTGTAGTATTAATTACCTTTTTAGAGTTAGAGACTTTTGATAATTTAGACAATCTTTCATCTGGTACGGGAACTACACCAACATTTGGATCAATTGTACAAAATGGAAAATTTGCTGCTTGTGCTTTGCTAGAATTTGTTAGTGCATTAAAAAGTGTGGACTTACCAACATTTGGTAAACCAACAATTCCACATTTAAAACTCATTATTTATTATTTACTGTACTTGAAAATAGGTCTAATTTTTTATCAATTAATATTGAAATTGACTCAGTAATATTATTTGTAATTTTTTCTAATCCAACCATTTCATCCTCATCAAAATTTTGAAGAACAAAATCACTTACTTCCATATTATCTTTTGGTTTTCCAATACCTATTCTAACTCTCGAATAATCTTTACCAATAAATTTATCTATGGATGCTATACCATTATGACCTGCGCTAGATCCGCCAAACTTAGCTTTAATTTTTCCAAATTCCACATCCAAATCGTCGTGAAAAACTATTACATCTTCAGCATCAATTTTAAAATATTCTATTAACTCTCTAATACAAATTCCTGAATTATTCATGAAAGTTAAAGGTTTAATTGCATATATTTTTTTGTCTCCAACATTTCCTGTTGTGAGCAAACCTTTAAATTTGGGTTTTTGTTTTGACAGGCCAAATTTTTTATTTATGGAGTCGATAATTTTAAAACCTACATTATGTCTATTATTTTCACTATCTGGCGTTGGGTTACCTAGTCCTACAAATAAAAGCATGAGAATTTTTTAATGGAAAACAAACTTTGGTTTAAATAATTTATTTTTTTTCTTCAGCAGGCTTATCTTCGCCTTCTTTTTTATCACCTTCTGCTGCTGGCTTGTCTCCTTCAGCTGGTGCTGCACCTTCTGTACCTGCTTCTCCTTCAGCAGCTTCTGCTTCAGCTGGTTTTTCTGGTTCTTTCATTACAGTTGGAGCCGCTAATGTTGCAATAACAAAATCTCTACCTTGAATAGTTGGTACAACTTCAGGATCTAAATTAATTGATGAAATTTTAAAACTAACTCCAATATCTACTCCATCTAAGTCAATTAAAAGATTATCTGGTATTTTTTCGCTCGGACATTTTAATTCAACTTTTCTTCTTACAATATTCAATACCCCACCTTTTTTTAATCCAGGTGATTTTTCATGATTAATAAATTTAACTGGAACTTCAATTCTGATTTTTAAACCAGGTACAACTCTTAAAAAATCAACATGTATAGGTTCATCTGATATGATGTGATATTTTACTTCTCTTGGAAGAACATTTTGAGTCTTACCATTTACATTTAATGTAAGAATTGTAGATAAAAAATTCGAGTCTTCTAACATCGACTTTAGCAGTTTCTTAGATATAGAAACTTTTTCATTTTGAGCTTCACCACCATAAATTATAGCTGGAACTTCTCCATTATCTCTTAATGAATTAAGTTCACCTTTAGTTTTAGTATCTCTGATGTTAGCCTCTAAAGTATTCATAAAAACAAAGGTTTTTAGCTTAAGATCCTTAATAACACAAGGTAATTATTTAAATAAATCAGATACAGAAGTAGAATTTGATATTCTGTTTATTGCTTCACCCATAAGTCCTGAAATAGATAAAACCTCAATGTTTTTAGTACCTTTTATTTTATCACTATTATCAATCGTATCTGTAATCACTAAATTTTTAATCACAGAATTTTTAATTTTTTTGACCGCTTCTCCACTAAGAACACCGTGAGTAATATAAACATAGACCTCTTTTGCCCCTCTGTCTTTTAGAGCTTTAGCTGCATTCACAATTGTTCCACCTGAATCAATGATATCATCCACAATTATACATGTCTTACCTTTTACATCTCCAATTACATTCATAACCTGTGATTGTCCTGGTTTAGGTCTTCTTTTATCTACTATGGCTAGACCAACATTTAAAAGTTTTCCAAGAGCTCTCGCTCTTTCTGTTCCACCCACATCTGGAGCAACACAAATCATATTTTTACTTTTAATTCTTTTCTTAACGTGTCTTGCAAAAATAGGAGTAGCAAACAAGTTGTCTACAGGAATATCAAAAAAACCTTGAATTTGTCCTGCATGTAAATCTACCGTTACAACTCGATCTGCTCCTGCTTTTGTGATCAGATTAGATACAAGTTTTGCTGAAATAGAAGTTCTTGGAACAACTTTTCTATCTTGTCTTGCGTAACCAAAATATGGAATTACGGCAGTTATATTTTTGGCTGACGATCTTTTTAAAGCATCTATACACAACAAAAGTTGCATTAAATTATCATTAGCTGGTGAAGAAACCGATTGAATAATAAAAATACTATTTCCTCTTATATTTTCGTTTATCTCAACATAGATTTCACCATCAGAAAAATTTCTTATACTTGAATTGACTAGTTTAGATTTTAAATATTTAGCAATATTCTTACTAAGAGGTTTATTGCTATTTCCTGATAATAATTTCATGAAAAAACCTAATTAAGCATAATTATTGAAATATTTCTACCATAATCAGCATGATTTAAATTTTTTGATCTTCTAGCACTAAAAAATTTATTTTTAGCATCGAAGGTATCAATTTTAATTTTTTCTATTTTTTTCACACCAGACTTAATAATTAATGATTTAACATAACTAGATAAG